>CAILBQ010000265.1 GCA_903832475.1 uncultured Acidobacteriota bacterium
GCACACTGTTGCTCACCATCGCTTTCCATTATTTATGCCAAGAAACCCTTCAAGAAAATTCCGTCGGAGCAGGGACTTGACGAGCTCTTCGTGGGTGGCCGCGAGAATGCCAATCTGCGCCAACGCATGGATCGCAAAAAGCTGGTCAGCTGGCGCAATTTCTTCTTGATCGCCGATCGGGCTTTTCACTGGGTGGAAGCGGTTTACATACGGCCTCTGCGCAAGCTGGCCCTCAAGAAGGCCGAGAAGTGGATGCTGGAACGGTTGGAGATGTCGGATGGCCTTGGCGCCATTTATCCCGCCATGCTGAATGCCATCGTGGCTCTACGCTGCCTGGGCTACTCCGATGACGATCCGCAGGTGATTCGCGCCCGGGACGAGTTTGAAAAACTTGGCATCGAGGACGCCGGACTTTCGGACTTTTCCGAGCCTACTTTCCGTATGCAGCCTTGTATGTCGCCTGTCTGGGACACGGCCTATGCAGTCTTTGTCCTGGGAGAAGCGGGCGTTCCTCGCACCGATCCTCGTCTGCTAAAGGCTGCAGACTGGATGTTGGCCAAAGAAGTGCGACACAAGGGGGACTGGTCGGTGAAGGTGCCGAACGCGGAACCGGGCGGATGGTACTTCGAGTTCAACAATGAGTTTTATCCCGACACCGATGACACGGCGCAGGTTCTTCTGTCATTGAGCAAGGTGGAGAATCCTCGCGAGCGCTACCAGTACGATGTTGCGCAGCGGGCCATCCATTGGCTCTTCGCCATGCAGTGCCGGAACGGCGGTTGGGGCAGCTTCGACAAAGACAACACCAAGATGATCTTCCAGTACATTCCCTTCGCCGATCACAACGCGATGCTGGATCCTCCAACGGTCGATATCACCGGGCGCATCCTCGAGATGCTGGCAACCTACGGCTACACGCGCGAAGACAAGCGCGTCGAAAAAGCGATCCAGTTCATCTTTCGCGAACAGGAACCGGACGGCAGCTGGTTCGGCCGCTGGGGTGTGAATTATCTGTACGGGACGTTCCTGGTGCTGCGTGGTCTGGAAGCGATGGGCATCTGGAATCACGAACCGCAAATTCAACAGGCGGCAGAGTGGATTCGCATGGTGCAGAACGCCGATGGCGGCTGGGGCGAGAGCTGCCTTAGCTATGACGATCCCATGCAGCGTGGAGTCGGAACGAGTACGCCATCGCAGACCGCGTGGGCCATTCTAGGTCTGCTCGCCGCCGGCGACAATCGCAGTGACTCCGTAGCCAAAGGCATTCGATGGTTGATCGATCGGCAGAAGTCGAATGGCGAATGGGACGAATCCACCGGCGAAGGCGCGACCCGTCAAGCCATCTACACAGGCACAGGATTTCCCCGCGTCTTTTACCTTGCCTATCACATGTATCGCAATTACTTCCCGCTGCTGGCGCTGACAACCTATAAGCGGTCGATGGAACCCGCAGCCTGATTCAGGCAGGGACTGTACCGAATTTGCGCCGTAGAGCGCTGGAGGTTTGAACGATGGCTGTACCCATCTCCCAGATGTGGACCGTAGCGAGCTATATCGTGAAGAAAAGGCTGAGCGGGCAGAAGAAATATCCGCTCGTGCTTATGCTGGAGCCGCTGTTTCGCTGCAATCTGGCCTGCGCCGGCTGCGGCAAGGTGCAATATCCGCCTCACATTTTGAAGAAGCAACTCAGCCCTGAGGAATGCTTCAAAGCCGTCGACGAGTGCGGCGTTCCGATGGTTTCGCTGCCCGGCGGCGAACCACTATTGCATCCGCAGATCGTCGAGATCGTCGAAGGTCTGGTTGCACGCAAGAAGTACATTTACCTGTGCACCAATGCATTGGAGCTGAAGCGCCGGATTCACGAATTCACGCCATCGAAGTATCTAACCTTCTCCGTTCATCTTGACGGCCAGCGTGAACACCACGACATGTCGGTCTGCCGTGAGGGTGGTTATGACCTCGCAGTAGAAGGCATCAAGGAAGCAGTCAAGCGTGGCTTCCGCGTTACCACCAATGCCACCTTCTTCGACGGCACCGATCCCAATTCGGTCCGGGCCTTTTTTGACGAAGTCATGTCGATGGGCGTGGAGGGAATCGTGCTCTCTCCCGGCTACAGCTACGAAAAGGCCCCGGATCAGCAACACTTCCTCGGCCGCGCCAAGACAAGGCGTCTTTTCCGGGCCATTCTTTCCAATCGCAAGAAGTCCTGGAAGTTCAACATGTCGCCCTTGTTTCTGGAATTCCTGATGGGCAAGCGCAACTACGAGTGCACGGCATGGGGATCACCCGCATACAACATTTTCGGCTGGCAGAAGCCTTGCTATCTACTGCAGGATGGCTACGCGGAGACGTTCCAGGAGCTGCTCGATACGACAGACTGGAATAACTACGGTACGGCGAGCGGCAATCCCAAATGCGCGAACTGCATGGTCAGCTGCGGCTACGAGCCCACGGCGGTTTCCGCAGGATTTGGGAGCCTCAGCGGATTCTTCGCCATGGCCAAGGCTGCGATCTTCAATACGTATGAAGACAAGGGTGCACTCGACTTGCTGAACGATTCTCGTTTCGCAGCGCAGCACGACCGCCTTGAACACATCGTCAAAGTTGAGAACATCGCTCCTGCTTCACCCGTTGCGCAATTTGAGGAGACCCGCGCATGAGCCAGCCCACGCATGTTGAGAACGCGGTGAATGTCGATGAACTGGAAGTGGTAGACGGCCGCGCATACGAGAATCTTGAGGGCTGGATTCCGGAGCTGGCAAGCGAAGAAGACTTACGTATCGCGCTTGAGAAGGCGTTCGATTATCGCGGCGATATCTCGTTGACGTTCAAGAACGGTGAAAAGGTTGAGGCGTTCGTATTTAACCGGCAGACCGGCACGGGGCTTTCCGATTCCTGGGTGCAGTATTTCGCCTCCAACGCTCTCGATAAGCGAAAGGCGAGCTACGCCGACATCGCGCGTATCGAATTCAGTGGCAAGGACCGCGCCGCAGGCAAACACTGGGAAGCCTGGCTCCAGAAATACGCCGAAAAGAAGGCAGCTGGTGAGAAGAACATCGCCCTGATGCCAGAGGCGCTTGACTAGCTGTGGAACTCCACACCGTGCAGGAATGCGGCTGCATTGCACTTCCAGAAGACATCCAAGATCAGACTGGTCTTCGCGCCGGAGCCACATTCCGTATGGAAGTGTCCGCTGACGGAAGCACACTGATCCTGCGGATTCTTGAGGGCGCTGCACCGGCAGATTCGCCGCTGGGAGCGGTCTGCCAAACGCAATCCCGCTGATTCTAGTAACGTAAGTTGGGAATGAAGATATTCATTACAGGCGCGACTGGATTTGTGGGCCATCATGTCGCCAGCGAACTTGCCAGCCAAGGCGCCCAATTGCGGATTCTTGTCCGCAAGTCCAGCAACCTCAGCAATCTCGAAGGCATTGCAGGCGACACCCACATTGGTGATCTCGCCGCGCCTGAAACAATCGCTCCCGCCCTCAAGGGCTGCGATGCGGTCATGCACGTTGCCGCCGACTACCGTCTCTGGATACCCGATCCGCAAGCCATGTACCGTGCCAACGTCGATGGCACCCGTGAACTCTTGCGGCTGGCTCGTGAAGCCGGCGTGCGCCGCGTGGTGTATACCTCCAGCGTCGCAACCATGGGTTTCCGTACCGATGGCCTCATTGTCAACGAAGACACTCCGGTCAGCCTCAACAACATGGTGGGTCACTACAAACGCTCAAAATATCTGGCTGAGCAGGAAGCACTTTCCGCTGCGAAATCCGGTCAGGATGTGATGATTCTTAATCCCACCACGCCCATTGGATCGCACGACACCAAGCCCACTCCAACGGGTCGAATCTTTGTCGACTTCCTCAATCGCAAATTTCCAGCTTATGTGGATACCGGCCTCAATCTCGTCGACGTCGGCGAGGTTGCCAGGGCGCATTGCGCGGCTCTCGACATCGGGTTACCCGGTCGGCGCTATATTCTCGGTGGCGAAAACCTTACCCTCAAGCAGATTCTCGACAAGATGTCTGCAATTACCGGCATCCCATCGCCAACGGTCCAAATACCCTTCGCCGTCGCTGCCACGTACGCCTTCTTTGAGGAAAACATCACCGGACGCCTGCGCAAGAAAGAACCCCGTGCCACGCTCGAAGAGGTTCGTATGGGGCGGAAGAAAATGTACGCGTCATCTGCACGGGCGCAGCAGGAACTTGGTTTCCGCGTAGCTCCGGTGTACCCAGCGATGCGAGAGGCCATCGAGTGGTTTCGATCAAACGGGTACGCACCTCCGTCATGACAAAAGCAAGCCAACCCCGACCTGTCTTCATCGCTGCATTGCCCGGGGAGATTGCCGGCGTTGTCAGAGGCTGGCAAACGGATGAAAGGCTCCGTGAGCGCGGAATTCATCTTTTCTGGAATGACCATGCAGTGTTAGCCTGCGCCGGAATGGGAGCTCAAAGAGCTACCCTGGCCGTCGAGGCAGCCCTCGCGCTGGGGCCGGCCTCCGAATTGATCTCCGTCGGTTGGGCTGGCGCCTGCATCCATCGTCTATCCATAGGGGACGTAGTTTCTCCGGACATCGTCGTCGATGCCAAGACGGGCGAGCGCTTCTTTCCGTACAAGCATCGCTCGGGTACAGAAGGCATGGAAATCCTGGTGACTGTTCCTAGTCCAGCAGGCATCGCTGAAAAACAACGAATCTCGATCAGTTACTACGCCTCAGCCATCGACATGGAGGCAGCTGCAGTCGCCCGTCTTGCCCGCGCTCGAGAGTTGCCGTTTCAGGCGATCAAGGCGATCTCGGATGCGGCGGATTATGACCTTCCTGATCTTGCCCAATTCACCACAACCACGGGCCACATTCGCGAGGGTGCTTTAGGTCTTCACGTCGCCCTTCGGCCATCCCTGTGGAAGCCTGTTCTGAGCATGGCCAAGGGAAGTAAACTGGCTGCTGGCAGGTTGAGAGCAGCCATCGAAGACCATATCCAGCAACACCGGACACAAAACCCATGACCACTGCCACAGCTTCCCCAGCTTTGTCACCCAACCCGCGCATTCCGAGCATGATGAAGGCCGCTGTGTACCATGGCGTTCATGATGTCCGGGTCGAGACGGTGCCTGTTCCCGAGATCGCTGCCGGCGAAATTCTGATCGAGGTGGCAACATGCGGAATTTGCGGTACGGACCTTAAGAAGATTCACACCGGCTCCCACTCCGCTCCGCGTATTTTTGGTCATGAGACGGCCGGCACCATCGCGGCCGTTGGACAAGGTGTGAAGCAGTTTTCTGTCGGCGACCGCGTCATGGTTTTCCACCATATTCCCTGCGGTCACTGCTACTACTGTCGGAAGGGAACATACGCCCAGTGTTCGATCTATAAGAAAGTAGGAGTAACAGCGGGCTTCGAACCTGCAGGAGGCGGGTTTGCCGGGTACGCGCGTGTCATGGACTGGATTGTGCAAGGCGGCGGGGTAGTCCGCATCCCGGACGGCATACCTTTCGAACAAGCAGCTTTTGTCGAGCCGGTCAATACTTGCCTCAAAGGCGTAAAGATGCTGAACCTGCAGCCGGATGAAACGGTTCTCGTCATTGGCCAGGGACCCATCGGAATCATCCTTGCCACGCTTGCTCTCAAAACGGGTGCGACTGTATTCACCTCCGACCTGTACCCGGAGCGGCATGCGATTGCAGCGTCGTTCGGCTTACGGAATCCACTCGACGCGCGCGGCGACGTGGCTGGCCAGCTTCGATCGGCAACCGACGGGAGAGGCGCTGACGCTGTGCTGTTGGCCGTTGGCCACGACGCCCTCATCAGCACTGCAATGGACGCGGTCCGGCCTGGCGGCAAGGTTCAACTCTTTGCCCAGACTCAGCACAGTGACACCATCTTTGATCCGGGCGCGGTCTGCATGGATGAGAAGACCTTGCTTGGATCGTATTCAGCTTCGGTCGACATCCAGGAGGAAGGCTCTCGGCTGGTCTTTGACGGCTACCAAAATGGCTTTGATCTTACCCATCTGATCTCACATCGTTTTCCGATCGAGCAAGCAGTCGAGGCAATTGACATCGCCTCGCATCCGACCGCCAATTCGATGAAGATCATGATCGAGCCGCGCAGTTCAGGGCAAGGCGAATGATCGTGTCTGATGCCTATCCCATGATGACCGTGGCCGTGCTCCATGGAAAGGAGGACGTCCGCATCGAGCAGGTGCCTCGACCGCAGCCCGGCCCCGGGGAGATTATCATCCGCGTAGCCGCCGCTCTCACCTGTGGGACCGATCTGAAGGTTTATCGCCGCGGCTATCACGCGCGCATGATTTCGCCCCCAGCGTTTTTCGGCCATGAATTGGCTGGCACGGTTGCGGAGCTTGGGGAAGGCGTGACACTGTTCGCTGTCGGGGACCGGGTAGTAGCTCTCAACTCCGCGCCATGCGGGTCTTGCTACTTTTGCCTGCGGGATCAGGAGAATCTTTGCTCTGACCTGCTCTTCAACAATGGCGCCTACGCCGAGTACATTCGTATTCCTGCGCGCATCGTTGCGAAGAATACGATGCTCATTCCGCCTCACGTCCCCTTCGAACATGCTGCCCTCACCGAACCCCTTGCCTGCGCACTGCACGGTTTTGAAGATTCCGATCCACGCATCGGCGACACCGTTGCCGTCATCGGTGGAGGGCCTCTGGGTTTAATGATCCTGCATGTTGCCGCCCTTGCCGGCTGTACGGTAATTGCGGTCGTCAAGCACAACTCCCAGGTCGAGGCTGCGAGGGCGCTCGGCGCAGAACACATCCTGCGAACCACCGAAACGGCAGATATCGTGAAGTCCGTCCGGGACCTGACCGCCAACGGCATCGGTGCCGACATTGCCATCGAAGCGGTTGCACTTCCTGAAACCTGGGAACAGGCGGTAGCCATGGTTCGCAACGGGGGTACCGTGAATTTCTTCGGAGGTCCTGCAGCCGGGACCGAAGTTCGCCTCGATACCAACCGGCTTCACTACGGCGACTTGACGCTGAGAGCCACATTCCACCACACCCCGGCGGTTTGTCGCCGTGCCTTCGCATTGATCTGTAGCGGCCGATTTCAGGCAGATCGCTTCATCACCGGCCACGCTCCACTGGTCGATCTCAAAGATGCGTTCGACAAGCTTATGGACCGCAGCAACCAAGGCGTGTCCATCAAGACTGCCATCCATCCCGGGCAATGAAATAGGCAGATTGAAGAGAATGTTCAGAGAAGAAGTAACATGGAAGCAGTGAGCACAACCTCCATCACGGCCACGGATCGCAACTCGTTGCGTGAAAGAGGATGGGCTGCGTTGCCCGCGGAATACCGTATTCCCTCCGTGGCGCCTACTCTCGAAGAGGCTCGTGCATGGTGCAAACATCTGGCCGAGACGCATTACGAGAACTTCCATGTCGCGTCGTGGTTCCTTCCCGCGAAGCTTCGCCCCCATTTTCATGCCGTCTATGCCTACTGTCGCGTCTCCGATGACCTGGGAGATGAAGTCGGCGATCCCGCTCAGTCGCTGGCCTTGCTAGATCAGTGGGGCGAAGAGTTGGATGCATGCTACCGGGGGCAAGCTCGGCATCCGGTCTTTGTGGCGCTGGCTGAAACCATTCGTGCATGCCAGATTCCCAAAGATCCCTTCGCTGATTTGCTTGTCGCGTTCAAACAAGATCAAACTGTTACCCGTTATCGCAGCCAGGCC
>CAILBQ010000266.1 GCA_903832475.1 uncultured Acidobacteriota bacterium
CGGCGAAGGTTTTGGCATAGATGCAAATTGTTCCACGTGGAACAATTTGCTTGCTGCGGCAAGTTTTGCGTGCCCATTGAGATAATTACGTAAGTATTTGATATGCAATTAGTTAGTTGGGTTTCCTCGGGCCGCGTGATGGATAGAAGTGCCATCTACTTTTGTATACGGCGTCTGAGAATTCGTGATCACTTTGGCGTCTTACAGCAGAGGTTTGAGCAATTCAGGGATGAGGACAGGTTGGGTAAGATTTCGATCAAAGGGGTGGTGGTGGGCGGTCTGGTCGACGTCGGTTCTTCGCTCATCTTTGGCTTGATTCTGGGCCTCGTCCTGGCCTTCAAAATTCATGCTCAGCACTTGCGTGCGGACCAGATTCACAAGGCGACGGTGACCGTACAGAGCGCGAATCACTGGCTCTATTGGTCGATAGGGTTGCTTTGTTCCGTTTTGGGCGGGTATGTCGCGGCGCGGATCGCGCGACATGACGCCATGTTGAACGGGGCGTTCTCGGCCTGGTTGTGTCTTCTGCTGGAGTTGATCGTGTTTGCTTGGGACCATCTGCATTCGGCGCGGAGTTTCGCGATGGGTACCGTCTGGACACAGCCTCTCCTCATGGGGGGCGCGATTCTTTGCGGGTTCGTGGGCGGATGGCTGGCTCGGGCGCGCACTCAAAGACGGCTGGCTTAGAGGGGTTCGTGCTGCGCACGAATTTGGACCCACATCTGACCGATGAAGCTGGTCAGATATGGGGCACCCGGCACCCGGCTTATGGGGCACCCGGCGGCTGGGGTACCCGGCGGGATGGATGGGGCACAATCTGGCGTTACTGGCCGGGTTTGCGGTAGTCGACGCCGGGGATCAGTTCCTGCATGCCGGCTTCCTTGAAGTGGTCGGGGTCGGCCTGGATGAGGAAGGCGGCGGTGGGGTAGTCGGTGCGGCCCCAAGAGCGGCCGTCGCTGGGGTCGTGGAGAACGGTGTAATCCAGGGTGTAGTTCTCAAAGGCCTTGTTGGCTTGCGCCTTGGCATCCTGGTCGGACCAATACTGCGCGTTATGGGCGTCATTGGCCTGGCTGCGCGCGTCGGCGAGCTTGCGATTGGCTTCGGCCGCCTGGTTGATCTGGTGAATGACGGCTGCTGTCTCCTGCTGAATGACCGCGGAGTTTTGCCGGTAGGTCATGATCATGGCTTGTAGGGTCGGCCACTCGACGTCAGCCAGACTTTTGGGAACGTTGGCCTGGCCGACCGTCAGGAGCCATGTTCCGGGGCCCATACGCTGGGCGCCGAGGCGCAGGCTGGTCATCATAGGGCCCTTGCCGTCGCCGAAGTCGGTTTCGGCGAGGAAGGCGCCCTGCATCTGGTTGTTGGGGTCGAACTTGCTGCTGATCAGGCGAACCTGGATGGGCGGCAGGTGGTTGCGCTGGCGATTCTGGGTGGAGACACACTGCCAGTCCTGTAGCAAGTTCTGGGTCATGCTGCAGGCGGTGAAGGGCGTGGATCCGCGGCGCATGTAGCTGATCATGCTGGCGCCCTGCTGGGTCTGCGGGTCGTAGTTGTTGCCGAAGAGCACGCCCATGTGGAGCGATTCGCCATGTGGCCCTTCGGCATGGAGGGTGCCTCCGCCGCCGCTGGTGACCCGCCAGCCTTCGGGAAGGCCGATGCTGCCGCTGTTGTCAGGATTGACTCCCAGATGGAGCGGCTGGGAGAGCGATTTGTCGGGCGGGATGTTGACGCCGAAGACGCCTCCTGGCCCGTTGCCGGCGTTGTTTCCGGCGGCCATGCCGGAGCGCGCGGGAGTGACGGTCAAGTCCTGACGCCAGGCCTCGTCGAGGGACTTCATTAAAACCGGCTCGGTCTTGCCGAATCGGGAGGCATCGTCGTAGAGAACGGCCGCGGCGGCTGTCTTTGAGCCTTTGGGGACGGAAACGATGATCATTCCCTGAATGGGTTTGTTGCCCTGGGTCTTGGCGGTGAGGCGGAAGACGGTGGCGACGGAGTTGCTGCCCTTGCGCTGGAAGAACTTGTCGACAGTGGGCAGATCGCCAAAGTGGCCGTGGACCAGCTTCAGCATCTGCGACATGGCTTGCTGGTTGGTGGTGACGTTGGGGAGGGGTCCGTAGACCACCTGTCCGCCGCCCGGATTGTTAATCGTCTTGAGGCTGTCACTGTCGGCCTTGACGAAGATGGGAAAGAAGAGGGTCGTGGCGAAGAGGACGATCTGACTACGCAGCCGGTGAATGCGCGCCGAGTGGCGTTGGTTGGTGTTTGGTGCAAGATTGGCAGCCATGAGTGTTCCCTTCGTTGAAGACCGGATGTACCCGTTCGCTCAAGACTGCGCAGTGGGTTGGGAAAGTGGCTCATGCCTGGTTAGGGTTGTTAAGGGGAGGCAGTTGCGTGTCAGTGCCTGCGACGGAACACCAGGTTTTTCACTGGCTTCGCTCGTTCAGGATGACGATGGTTTTTGGGGGCAAAAGCAGATTCCCTTGAGGGAATGACAGAAAGAAAAGCAAGGGCAAGAACAACCGCGGGTCCTTCGACTCGCTGCGCTCGCTCAGGATGACGAATCTGTTGGGTAGGCGCAGGGTGGTGGGTCAGAGGGTGAGGGTGTCGCCGGGGGCGGCTTGTTCGCTGAAGGATTTTTTGAAGCGGGCCAGGAAGTCTTCGTAGCGCTGGCCGCGTTCGGGGGTGAAGGTGGCTTCGAGGACGGCGAGGTGCTGGATGCGGTCGGCGCGGAAGCTGCGGAAGTCGTCGCGGAGTTCGCACCAGGCGACCAAGGTCCAGACCTGGCCCCAGAAGAGCAGCGCCATGGGGCGGAGGGTGCGCTGGGTGACGGCTTCGGAGGCGTCGCGGTAGTCGATCTGGACGAGGCGGCACTTTTCGATGGCGCCGCGGAGGAGTTCGAGGGTGGTGCGGGTCGAGTCGGACTTGCGCATGGCGAAGGCCGGGGCGTACATGGGGACGGCGTCGATGCGGTTGCGCAGTTCCGGCGTGAGGACGGCTTCAATCTTGCGCAGGGCGTCTTTGGCGGCGGAGGCCAGCTCGGTATCTCCCCAGGCGACGACCATGCGGCTGCCGAGGACCAAGGCGGTGATTTCGCGGCTGTCAAACATAAGAGGAGGCAGGTCGTAGTCGCGGCGGAGGGTGTAGCCGACGCCGGCTTCGCCCTCGATGGGGACACCGGAGAGCTGCAGGTCCTGGACGTCGCGGTAGATGGTGCGGTGGGAGACCGAAAGCTTTTCGGCCAGACTGCGCGCGGTCTGAAGACGACCCGCGCGCAGGAACTGGACGATTCGGAAGAGACGGTCGGCTCGGCGCATAGGAGGAATGTACAGGGTTGACGGGGGGAGCGACAGGTTTCCGGGCGGATTTCCGGGCTTGGCTTTTTCAGTAAGTAGCGTGGAGACCGATGCGGTTGCCTTCGGAGTCGCGGATCTGGGCGGTCCAGCCCATGTTGCCGGGGAGCTGGGCGACTTCTTCGAGGAGTTTTCCGCCGGCGGCGACGGTTCGCTTAATGATGGCATCGAGCTGGCCGTCGGCGTTGACGTAGACCACGGTGCCATCACAGGAAGGCTTCAAGTCGTTCGTCATCAGGCAGCCGGTGACGCCGGGTTTGTCGGCGGGGAAGATGGTCATGGTGGGAAAGCGCTGGTCGGAGAGCAAGCTGGTGGCGAAAATGGTTTCGTAGAACCGGGTGGCGCGAGCCATGTCGACTACGGGAATTTCGAACCAGACTCCAAAGGAGAGGCGGCGCTGGGTTGCAGACGGGCTTTCGTTTTCGGCAAGGGCGGTGGCAGTCATTGTGTTCTCCCGGCGTGAGGTGTCACGCGTAAGAACATCCTGCGCCACTCCTGCTGACAGCATTGTGTCAGCAGGTTTTGAGCAGATTGAGGCAGATTCCTGTTGCCGGTTCAACTTCCCTTGAACACATTTTGAACGCTCGCGCATCTATACTGTACATATGCCGAAGTATTCAATCGTCGTTCCTTTCCACAACGAGGAAGAGAACGTCACCCAACTCTACGCCCGCCTCAAGCAAGTGATGGAGCAGGTTGGCGACAGTTTTGAGCTGATCCTGGTGGATGACGGCTCGAATGACAGGACTTACAAGCTGCTGGAAGAGATTGCGGCGGTGGACAGCCGGGTGCTGGTGGTGAAGCTGCGCCGCAATTTCGGGCAGACTTCGGCGCTGGCGGCCGGGTTCGACAATGCCAATGGCGAGTTCATCATTGCCATGGATGGCGACTTGCAGCATGACCCGAACGAGATTCCCGCGTTTATCGAGAAGCTCGAAGAGGGCTACGACGTGGTGTCGGGGTGGCGCAAGGAGCGGATCGACAATTTTGTGATGCGGCGGTTTCCGTCGCGGTGCGCGAACTGGCTGATGGCCAAGCTGTCGGAAGTGGATATCCACGACTTTGGGACGACTTTCAAGGCGTACCGGCGGGAGATCATTCACAACATTCCGCTGTACGGCGAAATGCACCGGTTCATCCCGGCGCTGGCGGCTTGGTATGGGGCGTCGATCTGCGAGATTCCCATCAAGAACGTCATGCGCGAGCGAGGCAAGAGCCACTACGGAATTGGGCGGACGTTTCGCGTGTTCTTCGATCTGCTGACGATCAGGTTTCTGCTGAAGCACATGAGCCGGCCGCTGCATTTCTTTGGCGGGATCGGGTCGCTGGGCATTGTGGCGGGTTGCTTCTTATCGCTGTACCTGGGCATTGCCAAGCTGGTTCATCCGCATCAGAACATGATGGATGAGCACGGGCCGTTGTTTGTGGTGGCGGCGGTGCTGATCGTGGCCGGGATCCAGATGCTGGCGATCGGGTTGCTGGGCGAGCTGCAGGTGCGGCATTACCATACCTCCAGTCATCGCGCTCCGTATGCGATTGACCGGCTGGTGCGGTTGAGGGCGCCGGAAGAGCCGAGTCTGCTCTCGGGCAGCATGTAGGCGTTTAGAAGATTGGACAACGACCCCGTTCCGATGCCGGAGCGGGGTTTTTATTTTTGGTTGTTTGTTGGATGTAGCGAATGGACTGTCGGACAACAGCAGATTCCCCTGAGGGGAATGACAGAAAGAAAAGCACGAGCAGATTCAAACCCGGGGGTCGATGGCGGGGCCGGATCCCGGTCTCAAAGGCGAGACCGGAGGCACCCTAGTTGAGGATTGGGTTTGGCGGTGGGTGTGGTCTTGTACACTGGCTGCGACTTTGAAATGGTTTCACAAGGGGATTGCCTTGCTTCGTAAAACTTTGCCTGTACTGACCGCTGTTGCTCTTTGCTCTTTTTCTGTGCCGCGGATATTAACGGCGCAAACCGCCGCGGACAAGCACTACGAGCCGACGCTTGAGTCGCTGGATTCGCACCCTCTGCCGGATTGGTATAACGATGCCAAGCTGGGGATTTTTATTCACTGGGGACTGTACTCGGTGCCGGCGTGGGCTAATCCGCAGGATCCGAAGCATGTGACGGGCGGGCCGGGGGAGACGCCGTATGCGGAGTGGTACTACAACTCCATGAGGAACCCGGGGTCGACGACGCAGAAGTATCACAAGGAACATTACGGCGACATGGATTACTACGGGTTTGTGCCGGAGTTTGACAAGGAGTCGGCGAAGTGGAATCCGGAGACCATGGCGGCCATTTTTCGCGACGCAGGGGCGAAGTACGTGGTGCTGACTTCGAAGCACCATGAGGGGTTTACGCTGTGGCCGAGCGAGGTGCCGAATCCTAACCAGCCGGGCCTGCATGCCAAGCGCGACCTGGTGGGCGAGTTGACCGAGGCGGTGCGCAAGGATGGGCTGAAGATGGGGCTGTATTACTCGGGCGGGTATGACTGGACGTTCGATCGCGGTCCGATCGAGAAGGATCACGACTACGAAACGGTGCAGCCGCAGAGTGTGGCCTACGGCGTGTATGCGGACGCGCAGATCGAAGAGCTGATTGCGAAGTATCATCCGGCGGTGTTGTGGAACGACATCAACTGGCCGAAGTCCGGCAATGCGCTGAAGGTGATGGCGGATTACTACAATGCGGTGCCGGATGGAGTGATTGACGACCGGTTTGGGATTCCGCACCACGATTTTACGTCGCCGGAATACGCGAAGCTCGACCAGATCAGTGAGACAAAGTGGGAAGAGTGTCGCGGGGTAGGGCTATCGTTCGGATGGAACCGGGCGGAGACGGATGTGCAGACGATGTCGCCGGAGGAAGTGATCTTTTTGCTGGTGGACATTGTGAGCAAGAACGGCAATTTGCTGCTGGATGTGGGGCCGGAAGCGAACGGGACCATTCCAGAGCTGCAGGCGAGCCGGCTGCGGGCACTAGGTGCTTGGTTGAAGCAGAATGGCGATGCGATCTATCGGACCAGGCCGTGGACGCGGGCCAACGGGACGACGAACGCCGTGGATGCGAGCGGGCGGGCGATTGATGTGCGGTTTACGCGCAAGGGCGGGACGGTGTTTGCGACGCTGCTTGGAAAGCCGACGGCTGCGACGGTGTTATTGCACAATGTGACGGCGGGGCCGGAGATCAGCCTTGTTGGCGGGGGTCCGGTGAAGTGGGTGCAGAAGGCGGCAGATGTTGAGGTGACGCTGCCGGCGAAGCTGCCGGGTGAGTATGCGTTTGTACTGAAGATGGAGGGGGCGAAATAGGCACCTGCCGTGCAGGCAGACGGCACCTGCCTTGCGGGCAGACGCGGCTTCGCCGCCTATGCTCCCGATGGTCGCACTGTTTGTCAGCTAATTAAGCGCTTGAAGGGAACTCATGATTCTGTATGCGTGGCTGGGGTTTGAGATTCTGGTGGTGCTGCTGACGCGTACGCGGCGGGGGCAGGGGAAGATCAGCGACCGCGGATCGATGCTGATTTTATGGCTTTCGATCATGGTTTCGGTCACGGCGGCGACGTGGATCGGCGAGGCGAGGCCGCGGGATTTCTGGGCGCATGAGGCGTGGGTGAGGCCGCTGTGCCTGGGGATTCTGCTGGCGGGCTTTCTGCTGCGCTTGACGGCAATCTTGTCACTGGGCAAGGCGTTCAGCGTGAATGTGGCGATTCGCGACAAGCAGGCGGTGAAGAGCGACGGGCTATACCGGTGGATGCGGCATCCTTCCTATACCGGGATGCTGCTGATGTTTTTTTCAATAGGGCTGGCGACGCGCAACTGGATTTCACTTGCCATCATGCTGGTGGTGCCGACGGCGGCGCTCCTCTACCGCATTCATGTGGAGGAGATCGCGCTGCGGGGTCATTTCGGCGAGGAATATGTCGCGTACAGCCGGCAGACGCGGCGGCTGATTCCTGGCGTGTACTGAAGCAGCCCTGAGGCAGACGGAGTATTCTGGGCTGTCATGAAAGCCATTCAAATTTTCGAAACTGGTGGGCCAGAGGTGTTGACGCTGGCCGAGCTGCCCATTCCTGCGCCTGGTCCTGGACAAGTGCTTATCAAGATTGCCGCGACGGGTGTGAACTTTATCGAGATTTACTTTCGGGAGGGGCGCTACAAGGCTCCGTTGCCGTTGATCCCAGGCATGGAAGCTTCGGGGGTGGTGGAGAAGCTTGGCGAGGGAGTATCGGGATTTGCGGTGGGAGATCGTGTCGCATCGACCGGCGTGCTGGGAAGTTATGCGGAGTATGCGCTGGCGCCGGCTGCGGCGCTCGTCAAAGTGCC
>CAILBQ010000267.1 GCA_903832475.1 uncultured Acidobacteriota bacterium
CCAATCTGTTAGCAATGGCCTTCTCTCAGTGAGTGGAGGTCTGAGTAGGGCCAGGGACCGTGGGCAGTTTGGTAGCAGAGAACGGTCCTTCGATTCCACCGCCTACGTCCCCGCCGGCTTCCGTGTTCTTGCCCAGCGGATCGGTCCCACCCAGCGTCAGGTGGGGCAGAGAAGCGCGAACCACGGTGCAAGTCACGTTCGTGGTGTTACGAGGACCATCATTCGGAGTCAGAGTGATGGTGTTGGGTGTGGTGGTGATGGTCGAGGGAACGAAGTGCTCACGATAAACGTCCAGACCGGGATCATTGGTGCCCGACGCAGTTACGGCACAGACAGGATTGAACGGAACGAAGTCAGGAATGGTCGAGTTGACCAGTGTCTGCGCCTCTGAAGCCAGCGTTTGAGCATTCGCCTGTCCACTGCTGTCGGTGACCATGCGGTAGATTGACCAAGCCGCGTAGCTTCCGTCTCGCAGGTGCGGGAACGATGTACCGCCGGCTACAGGACAGCTCAGATAGCCGCTGCCGCTGCCGCAACTCGGCAGCGCTCCACCGGTTGGATAGGTCTTCGCGATCGGATCGATGCCGTTCAACGTGATGTACTTGTCAGCCGCGTTGGCACCGGTCGATTCAAAGCTGAAGAAGGCATAACCGATGGCGTTGGTCTGGGTTTCGACATCCTTGACTTCATCACCCGTTCCAATCGCGCGATACCGGTTTCCCGAACCGCAGGGCAATTGCAGTGGGTTGATGTTCCCGTTCGGCGGAGCGACATGATTATTGTTCACACCCGTCTCCTGCGACGACCCGCCTGGCACGAAAACGGAGTACTCAACCGTGTTCATCGTGCCCGACAGGGGTTCGCGAAGAATCGGGTTGAGAGCGGCGGTCCCGGACACGCCGGCTACGAGGCTTCCCGCGCAGCCGCCAGATCCACCGAAGAGCTTGGCGGCGTTAGCTGACGTGATATTCGTTGCCGTTGCAGTGGCAGCGCCCGTCAGGTTGTTGGCCAGAAATACGATAGGAGCGGCTCCGACAGGGATCGTGACAAAAGCGGGCGGGGTGGTACCGCTGAATGGATCGGGTCCGGCAATCGCAAAAGATACTGGGTTAGCCACGCCGCTTCCAAATTTGCTCTCAATGCCGTAGCCGATCAGGTATTGTCCCGAATGGCCTGAACGAGGGTCTACGACCGAACCGTAGCCGAGTGTATTCAATGCACGATTTGTCGCAAATAACGCATCTTCGGGCCGGATGTCCGTGTTGGCTGCGGTAATTGCCTTCGTGTTCAATGCGTTGTACACGGTTGTCGTCAAAGCCGTGTCATGAGAGCCGTCATTCCAGTAGAGATAATTGGATGTCGCGCTCAGCGGCAGTGAAGCGAGAGCGGCAAGCGATAGCGTCGCACGCGGCGCGGCTTGGAATGCGCGCACACCGACCGTCGAATCGACGCTCAAATAAGCCCAAATTCCGTTTGTGCTCCAAACGACCCAAAGATTCCCCGGCTCGTTGACGATTGTCGCTGTTCCAACCTTGCGTGAATCAGCAAGCGAGGCGTAGCAGGTAGTCGACCC
>CAILBQ010000268.1 GCA_903832475.1 uncultured Acidobacteriota bacterium
CCGTGCAGGCGGACGCTTCGCTTGGCCCTCCCGATGGTCGGGGACCGAGCGTCGTCTGGATTTCGGGAGCTGGCAGGGGCTGAAGCCCCGTTCCTTTGCTTGCATTTTTTAGCACGACTGAAGTCGTGCCCTTTCACAAAGCCAGCTTCCAAAGGCGCTTCCTCGGAATTGACGATGGTTCTGCGTCAGCAGGTCGCGTGAACTAGTTCGTTGGCGAGGGAGGGGTCGGCTTGGCGGCTCGGGATTTGGCGGCGCTGGGCTTTTTCTTTGGGGCCGGCGGGACCTTGATGGGTTTGATCGACGCGGGGCGACGTTCGGCGCCGGCGGTGGAGAGGCCGGAAGCAGGCTGGGGCGCGGGCGTTTGAGACGCGGGCGACTGGGCGGCGGCGGGCGTCAGATTTGCGTGCTGGCGGGTTTCATAGATCGACCAGCTGGAGAGCCCAAGTGCGAGGACGACGACGGCGGCGCCTGCAAACTGGATGCGGCGGACGGGCATCCACTGCGACCAGAAGCCTGCGGGCTTAGGCGCTTCCTGGAGGCGGCGGTGAACGCGGTCAGCGAGGCCGTGCGGGGGAGGAAGCTGGGCGAGCAGACGCAGGGTCGACTCTGGATCGGGCTGCTCCGCGAACCGAAGTTCGCCTTGATGTTGATCAGACCCGTTCGAATTTTGAGGGGACGGTTGGTTCATCGCGCACTCCTGGAGTGGCTGAGCAGATTGGACAGCAGGTTACGGGCCCGGAAGAGACGGGAGCGGACGGTGGACTCGGTGGTGCCGAGGACCTTGGCGATTTCAACGCTGGAGAGCTCTTCGAAGGCGGAGAGGATGAGGACGCGCTGCTCTTTTTCGGGGAGCCGGGAGACGGCGCGGAGGACGGTTTCGTGATGCTGGGCGGCGCCGACGCGCTCGTCGGCGGAAAGGCCGGCGGCGGGAAGCAGGCGGGCGAGGTCGGCGATGTCGTCGGTCTCCGGGCGGGTCTTGGAGCGGCGCTTGCGGTCAAGGACGACGTTCCAGACGATGCGGACCAGCCAGACGCGGGCGTCGCGAATTTCTTCAAGGGAGTCGCGGTGGCGGAGGACGCGGAGATAGGTTTCCTGGACCGCGTCTTCAGCGTCTGCGCTGTTGCGCAGGACGGAGTAGGCGACTCGGTAGAGAGTGCCGGCGTATTGGTCGACGAGCGCGGCGATGGCCGCCGCCGAAGAAGCTTGAGCGGCTTGGGCCGCGTGGGCCGCGGGATCGACTTGTTCGCGTGCGGACGTAGCGGGTATCTCCATCCCGGCTGCGGCGCCCCAGGCTGCGGCGGCTACGGTACAGGTGCTCATAGCTAACCGGACGCAGGGAGTGCGGGCTTCGCTCATGACCGGCGCAGGGTTTGGACTGCGGGCAAAGAAAAATGGCCTGCGCGGGCGCAGACCATTCTCTCAAACGAGGCGGAAACTATTTCTTGGCGTTGAGTTTTTCGGCGGCGATGGAGCCAGCCGCGCCTCCGCCTGCACCGGCGGCGCCGGTTTTGTCGGCGTCCTTGACCTGGGCCCAGATCTCGCGCGCCTTGGCGGTGTTGCCGGCGGCGTTGTAGAGATCGGCCAGAGCGAGCTGCGAAGTGAAGGCCGGGACCACGGTGGTGGGCTTGGCGATGAGGTGGTTGTAGAGTTCAATAGCCTGGGGGTCGCGGCTGGTCTGGTGATAGAAGCCGGCGAGTGCGAAGTTGGCCAGGCTGGAAAGATTGCTGTCCCAGGAGGAAGCGGCGGCTTTCAGCTCGGTCTCGGCGGAGCCGTTCTGGCCGAGATCTTCGTAAGTGAGGCCGGCGAAATAGTGGGCCTTGCCGCCTTCGGGGAGCCAGCCATACCGGTTGGCGACCTGTACGAATTGGGCGTTGGCGGCCTTGGCGCGATCGGCAGCCGTGGTGTAGACGCCTTTGGCAGCGGGCTGGCCGGGCTGGGCAAGCTGGGCGCTGTAAACATCAAGAGCCGCGCCGAGCGCAGACTCTGCCGCTTCGCTGCGCTGGGTGTAGAAGACAATGCCGGCGATGATGAGAGCCAGGACGACGACGGCCGCGATGGAGAAGCGGAGAACGGAGCTGCGATGATCGCCGACCCAGGTGGCGCTGGTCTGGGTGGCTTTGACGAATTTGTCTTGTTTCAGCGCGTGGCGCGTTTGAGAATCCACAACAGTCCTTACTGAAATCCTGGAATTTAGGTTCCGAGGGATATTTCGGGCGAAATCTGCGGCCAGCGAATCCGAAAGGGTCGGCGCGGGCGCGGTGTGTGCAACCTTTCCAGTCTAGCAGGGGGACGGGGAAGTTGGAACAGGGACTGAGGGGCTGAGAAGACTACGCGGGGCGGGAGGGGACGCGATGAATGTTTTTTCGTTCTTGATTGAGGATGCGGGGAAGGTGGGGCGGGCGGGGAAGATGGTGATGGCAGTGGTGGACGGGGTTTCGCTGGCAGAGAGAGTGCTTGCGTTTGAGAAGGAGCAGGGATGGAGGACGGACGCTACCGTGGGCGGCAGATATGAGGCGCTCATTTTGAGTTGCTACCGGTACGGGGCTCTGGACGGGCATTTCCTGGGTTGGGGCGGGGAGATGGGCTTCCGAGGGCAGACGACGCTGCTGGTTTGCGGGTGCGGGATCGCGACTTGCTGGCCGTTGATTGCGCGCATCGAGGCCGATGAAGAGACGGTGACGTGGAGCGAGTTTGCGCAGCCGCACCGGCCGGAGTGGGATTACTCGGGGTTTGGGCCGTTTTTGTTTGAGCGGGAAGCGTATGAGGAGGTGCTGAGGGAGCTGGTGCTGCTGGTGGGAGAC
>CAILBQ010000269.1 GCA_903832475.1 uncultured Acidobacteriota bacterium
CGCAATCTTCTGCGCAATGATCCCGCTCTTGCCCATCCCCGTCACGACCACCCGCCCGCGCGCCTCGCCGCAGCGAAGCACCAGGTCCACGGCCCGCTCAAAATCCGCCGCCATCGGCCCATCCAGCCGCGCCGCCAAAGCCTCCAGCGCCGCCGCCTCAGTTCGCACCAGCTCCGCCGGCGTCATTGAACTTCCCACTTTCCTCGTTCCACTGCTTCTCCCACTCGTACCGGCCTCATACTAGCAGTTCCCTGCCAAATTCCTGTATCCCCGGCCCTCTCTCCAGCGTCCTAAGCTCAGTGCCGCATACAATGAAACTGGGGTGACTGATTCCTTGAAGCGCAACGTCCTCGTCGTCTGCATCGTCGTTTTCGTGATCGGCATGCTCAGCCTCGCCGGCTGGGCCAACTGGCAAAACCGCAAGCAGCAGCTTGCCCACCAGCAGGCCATGGCCTCGGAAGCCGTCCTGGTCGCCGGCAGCGGCGCCGGTGCAGTACCCCAAATGACCTCGCCCCTGGTCGGGAAAAAAGCCCCCGCCTTCACCCTGACCGACGTCCACGGCAAGAAAATCTCTCTCGCCAGCTACAAAGGCAAAGCCGTGCAACTCAATTTCTGGGCCACATGGTGCGCTCCCTGCAAGATCGAAACCCCCTGGCTGATCGATCTCCAGAAGCAGTACTCCCCGCAGGGCTTCGAAATCCTCGGCGTATCCTTCGACGACCTCGACAAGGACGATCAGAAGAAGCTCGCCGCCGACATCGCCGACATCGCCAAAGGCGCTCAGCAGTTGCACATCCCCTATCCCGTCCTCATTGATGGCGACAGCATCAGCAAACCCTACGGCGATGTGGAGGTGTTTCCAACCTCTTTCTTCATCGACCGCTCCGGCACCATCGTCGGCTACTCCTCCGGCCTGACCTCAAAAGACGAACTGGAAAACAACATCCGCAAGGCGCTCGGGCCGGGAAACGGATCGGCAAACGAAACAGCGAGCGGAGCAGGGAAGTAATGCGTTCGTTCCTGGCTATCGCCCTCGCCCTGGCGTCTTCCCTGTCGTTCGGGCAGAGTTCCAGCCCCGCCCAATCCTCATCTGCCCGCGAAAAATCCGCCGCCGTCACCTACCTGTTTCCAGAACAGATAACCATCGCCGCCGGCAAGCCCGCTGCAGTCGACCTTCACTTCAAAGTCGCCGATGGCCTGCACGTCAACTCCCACGAACCACGCGCGGAAGAGCTGATCCCCACCACCCTCAGCCTCCCCGACAGCAGCGGGGTTCACCTCGCAGGCGCCACCTTCCCGCCCGGCAAAGACTTCACCTTCGCCATCAATCCCAACGAAAAGCTGAACGTCTACACCGGCGAATTCACCGTCCACGCTACCTTGATCTCCACCAAAGGCGAACATCTCGTTCAGGGCACGCTCCACTTTCAGGCCTGCAACAACGCTGCCTGCATGCCCCCGCACACCATCCCTGTCGTGCTCGACGTCATAGCAAAGTAGCTGGGCATCGCCGGCCGTTTGTCATCCTGAGCAACGAGAGGTATCCGCTTTGACGGCGAAGCCGCGTCTGCCCGCTCGGCAGGTGCTCAGAAGATCCGGTAACTCACCCCGGCGCTCAACCCATACGGGTTCAGATGGGAACCCAGGAAATCCGGCCACCACTGGTACTCCGCGTCCACCGGCCGAATGCTAATCTTTCGCGTGAGGCGCAGGTCCACGCCGCCGCCAAAAGCGATCGTCGTGAAACGCCCCGTCCCAATCCCAGGACCAAAGTTCATATTGGAAAACCCGCCCAGCGCCTTCACGTACGGCCGCACCTTCCACAGGTGCAGCACTTGCACCCGCGGGCCAATCAGGTAATTGTCCTGGCTGATGCCGTACGGCTCATGAAACCGCTGCCAGCGCCCTTCCGCTTCCACACCAACACCGTGAAAGAGATTCAGATCGACGTATCCGCCAATGCCGCCGATCTTGGCCGGAACGTAATCCACCTGAAAAACAGAAGCCATTCCGCCCACCGTCAACGTCACCGGAGAACGAAACGCTGCAGGCGCAGCTTGCGCATTCAACCTGCTCGCATTCATCAAAACCAGGAAAGAAAAGAGGAAGAAGAAGAGAAAAATATTTTTTAGTTTCATTCGCTATTCGCATTCGGTCCACGCTGGGGAAAACCCGGCGCAACAATCAAAAGTATAGCCGGGAAGCATGCGCCTTTCGGCGGTGGACTTCCCGGCTAGGTTGTCGGATCGCTTGAGAGGATTCGTTGAATCGGTTAGTTGTCGCCCGGAGCCGGTGCCGGTGGAGGCGTTGCCTCACCCGACGTCGGAGAAGGGGCAGGAGCCGCGCCCGGCGTTGGTGC
>CAILBQ010000270.1 GCA_903832475.1 uncultured Acidobacteriota bacterium
CCCTTAAGCTTCTGCAGAGCCCGGCCAAATTTTACCTCTACTCGCATGTACGACTCCTCGAATCGAGCAGCCCGCCAGCCGGGATCGTCCCATAACTTTGCAAATGGCGATCGAACGAGAGCGGTAGCCGCCCCCTGGGTAGCCTCAGAAGCCATCCTAAAGGGCTTTGTTTGGGTTTGGGCCGACGCAGCCGTCGGTGCGCGACCGATGGAATTGGCCCGTTCCTGAAGGGGATGCGGGGAGTATCGGAGGCTCAGGGTTACAGCTCCCGCAATGACTAGCCCGATGAACAGGTAGCGGCGTTTCATAGTTTGGCTGCCCCGAGTGGAAATGATGCCATCGAGGCAAGTTGTGACGGATCTATGTGGTTCTCCACTGCTGTGACGGTAGCGATCGCCGACGCAAGCTCGCGTTCGGTCTTGTCTAATTTGCTTTGAATCAAAACGGATCGAATTTCAGATTCTTTCTCCCTTAAAGGGATTTCTCCGGTCGCCTGCGTCTTCCCTCTGCTTATCACCAGAAACGACGAGCCCCGTTCAATGGGTCCAAACAGCTCCCCTTCTTGCCCTTTCAGCAAGACCTCCGTGGGAATGTTGACGCCAAACAGGTGATGGCCGCGTTCGAGCAACACCTCACTCTCCCGTACAGGTTTCGGGGGAAGGGTCGATGAAATGGCGCTCTTGCCGCCCTTCGTTGCTCGGTACCATTGCACGGCTACATCTGGAGTGTCGAATTCCTCAATCGCCAATCTGGCGCTCGTCACGCACCGGAACTCGTCTTTGTGGCTATCGTAAAACGCCTCCACCTGTTCGCGGCCGACCGCTATCTTCGGCAGTAGCCGCTCTTTTTCGAAAAGCGCTAGCTCTTGGAAGCCTTTGAACCCTTGCCGATCCTGGTCGAATTGAGGCTCGAGATCGATCCGCAAACTCTTAGCCGCCCTAAAATCAAGATCGGAGGCCACAAGGCTTTCCACAGTGCTTCTGACTTCGGATAGGCTTCGCGGAAACTGTCGCACAAAAAGTGCGTTAAAATACCTCTGATAGTCCTCAACAGTAACCGTGGCCGCACCTTGATTGTAACGGTAGCTGCATAGCGTGTGCTTAGCGATCGGAGCCACTGCATCAGCTGGAATCGTGGCCGCGCTATCGATCAAATTTCTCAGCACCTCCGTGAGCTCCGCAAAAGTCTCCAGTGAAGGCGAATATCCGGACTCTCGAAGTAGACTTTGCCTACGTTGCCGTTGGAGCAGTTGCCCTTTGATAAACTCAATGTATCCGGTCGCTACGGTTTCATGAAGACCTTGGAGATTGGGGTTCGGCTTTGTTCCCCGTACGTACAGGTAGTAAATCCCGGAGCCGTCGCCCGAAGATTTGATCCAACGTCCGATAGCCGCATTCTCGATGGCGTCAGATACCTCTTGGCACGGATAAAAGGGCCAAGGCATTTCGCCATCGCGGTATTCAACCCCCGCGGTTCCTTTGCAATTCGAAAGACGGCGCATGGCCTCTTCCGCGGAACATGTTTCAATATCTGTACCGAGAAGGCGCTCAGCATCTTTTGTTGTGTCGAAGTGAACGACTATCAAATCCCGCAGGAGAGCTAGCTGTTCGCAGCTGGCTCTCATTGCGGGCTCCGCCAGAGCGCCGGCATGTTCAAGGAGGTACCTATAGAAGGGTCCTGTCGGAGAGGTTAGCATTTGTCTCTCCATTCGGGAGACCATGTCCACAACCTCTGGGCGCTCGGCATAACCCAACTTCTCGGCCTCAGCTACTATGGTCTGCTGCGCAGCAAACTGTTGAGTCCATTGCGCGCATTCTGTCGTTGTCGGAAGATGTCCATGCGCCTGGTTGAAATCCTGGACAAATCGAGTGAAATATTTTTCGACGAGATAGTGAGATAC
>CAILBQ010000271.1 GCA_903832475.1 uncultured Acidobacteriota bacterium
GACGCTGGCGACGCCGAAGCTATGCTCTTCCGAGTGGTCGCAGTGCCACTGGAATCAGTACGATTCCGCGCAGTTCAAGGAGATCGCGGAGAAGACACATTTCTTCGATGGGGTGATCGCTTCGACGATCAGTCCGGTGACGTTGACCGGGGGCGGAAAGCCGGAGCTGCTGCGTGGCAACTACATCACGACGAATACGTTCAGCGTGCTGGGGGTGAGTCCACTCCTGGGGCGGGCGAGCGTCGCGAGCGATGTTCAAGCGGGTTCGCCGGAGGTGGCGCTGCTAAGTTATCGCTATTGGCAGTCGCACTTTGGCGGAGACGCTCATGTGCTGGGGCGGGTGCTGACTCTCAATGGACGGGCGCGGACGGTGATTGGGGTCATGCCGCCGCGGTTCCTGTGGCGGGGCGGTGATGTCTATCTCCCCATCGAAATGACGGCCGAACATTCGGTGCAGGGGCAGGGCTCGTTTGCGCTCGTTGGCCGCTTGAAGCCTGGGGTGACAGAGGCCCAGGCGAGCGCCGAGTTAACGCCGATCTTTGCGGACATCAGCCACAGCCGGCCTCATGCTTTTCCGAAGGATCTGCGGCTGGGCATCATGACTTTTGACGTGATGTACCAGTCGGGGCTGGCGGGGACGCTGTACCTGATCCTGGGGGCGGTGTTTGCGCTGCTGCTGATTGCGTGCGTCAACGTGTCGAGCCTGCTGCTGGCGCGGGCAGTGGCGCGGCAGCATGAGGTGTCAGTGCGGGCGGCGATCGGAGCTTCGCGAAGCCGGCTGGTGCGGTCGGCGCTGACCGAGTCGCTGGTGCTCGCGGTGGCGGCGTTGCCGTTGGCCTGGCTGCTGGCGTGGGGAGGGTTGAATGCGATTTTGAGCATTGTGCCGCCGTACACCATTCCGGACGAGGCGGCGGTAGGGATGAACGTGCCGGTACTGCTTGCATCCATGGGCTTGGCACTCTTCACCTTGGTCGTTTTTGGGATGGCGCCTGCGTGGCACAGCGCCAATCCAAGGCTCTCGGGGGCGCTGGCGGGGGGCGTCCGGTCGTCGGGGAGTGTGTTGCAGCGGCGGTTGCTGGGCGGGTTTGTGGTGGCGGAGATGGCGCTTTCGCTGGCGCTGCTGACGCTGGCGGGGCTGATGATCCGGTCGCTGGTCGCGGTGCAGAGTGTGCCGGTGAATTTTCCTCTTGAGAAAACGCTGCTGATGCGGGTGCCGCTCGAAGACACGCGCTACCCGACGCCAGAGAGCCGGGTTCGCTTCTGGAGAGCGTTTCTGGACCGGACGCGGAGTGTTCCGGGAGTTCGCTCCGTGACGGTAGATTCAGTGATGCCGAGCGTGGATGCCTGGATGGTGAATGTGCAGATTCCGGGTCTTGCAGAGGGCAAGCGGCGCAGCATCCTTCATCTGACCGATCCTGGCTACCTGGAGGGCTCAGATCGACACATGTTGGAAGGGCATTTCCTGGACCGGCGAGAGGTACTGGCAGCCGCGCACGAGGTGGTGGTGACGCAGAATTTTGTGCGCCGCTATTTCAGTGGAGGGCATGCTGTGGGGCGGGCAATTCATGTACCGGATTTGATGGAAGGTCCGATGCCATTGAAGGATGACTTGTTCACGATTGTCGGGGTGATCGAGGATATTCCGCTGGCGGCGACGTTTCGCGAGGACTTTCCGCATATTTTTCTGCCATACACCGTGGCCCCAATGGTGGATACGGTGATGGTGTTTACACAACTGCCTGCTCGAGAACTAGCAAGGCCCATGGAGCAGGTGGTGGCGTCGATCGATAAAGATCAGCCGGTGACGGACGTGATGTCGCTGCTAGAGATGCTGAACAAGTTTGGCTATTCGGAGGCACGGTTCACGCTGGCGCTGTTTGGCAGCTTTGCGGTGGCGGCGCTGGTGTTGTCGCTGGTGGGAATTTACGGGGTGGTTTCGTTCATCACCTCGCAGCGAACGCAGGAGATCGGCATTCGCATAGCGCTGGGGGCGCTGCCGGGTGGAGTGATGTGGATGGTGCTGAAGCAGTCGATGCTGCTCGCGGCCGGCGGGGTGGCGATCGGGCTGCCGCTTTCCTGGTTTGCCGGGCGGTTTGCCCAGGATGAACTGGTGCAGACTTCGCAGCACGATCCGCTGGCAATGATGGCGGCGGTGGTGCTGCTTCCGCTGCTGGCATTGGCGGGAGCGTGGTTTCCAGCGTTGCGAGCAGCCGCGATCGACCCCGTGCGGGCGCTGCGCAATGATTGAAGGATGTGAATCTGCGCAGCACTGGCTCGACGGGGTGTGCGAAGGGATTCCGGCTTGTTTTTCCACGCACGGCACCACTGGCAATGTGGCCTTACAATAGCGTAGAGAGATTATCCAAAGAATGTCATCCAACGGTTATCCTTCGCGTCCTTCGCGCTCGCACGGCTTTCGCTCGCTGTTCAGCATGTTCTCCAGTGATTTGGCCATCGATCTTGGCACGGCCAATACGCTTGTCTATGCCGCCGGCAAAGGGATCGTGGTGAACGAGCCCTCGATTGTTGCCATCAACAAAAATACGGGCGAGGTCGAGGCGGTCGGCAAGGAAGCCAAGGATATGCTGGGCCGGACGCCCGGCAACATCGTCGCCATTAAGCCGATGAAGGACGGCGTCATCGCTGACTTCAAAGTCACCGAGAAGATGCTGAACTACTTCATCCAGAAGGCGCACAACCGGAAGATGCTGGTGCACCCGCGCATCGTGATCGGTGTGCCGTCCGAAATCACGCAGGTGGAAAAGCGCGCGGTCGAGGATTCTGCCTATCGCGCCAAGGCCAGTGAAGTCTACCTCGTCGAGCAGGCCATGGTAGCCGCAATCGGCGCGGGTCTGCCGATTACCGAGGCATACGGCAACATGGTTGTCGATATCGGCGGCGGAACGACGGACATCGCAGTCATCTCTTTGTCCGGTATCGTCTACTCGCGATCGGTGCGCATGGCCGGCAACCAGATGGACGAGTCGATCACCAACTATTTGAAGCGGAAATACAACCTGCTCATCGGGGAGCGGACGGCGGAGCAGATCAAGATCGAGATTGGTTCGGCATACGTGCTGGACAAGCCGCTGACCATGGAAATCAAGGGTCGCAACCTGATCGAGGGCGTGCCCAAGACGATCACCATTGATGATTCGGAGATTCGCGAATCGCTGGCCGAGTGCATTTCGGTGATTATGAACGCGATCCGCGTAGCGCTGGAGCGAACACCGCCCGAGCTTTCAGCCGATATTTCAGACCGCGGCATTGTGCTGACGGGTGGCGGCGCGCTGATCAAAAATCTCGACAAGCGCATTCGCGAAGAGACGGGGCTGCCGGTTTCGGTGGCCGACGACCCACTGGCGTCGGTGGTTCTGGGCACGGGAAAGATGCTGTCCGACTTCCGCTTGCTGCGTAAAATCAAGATCGATTAGATGTGAGTGGACAGTGGAAAAAGTGGTAAGTGGCAAGCGTTCATCGCTTTTCACTGTCCACTTACCACTTTTCACTTACCACTACAAAACCCGAGTCCTCGTCATTCCCTGAACCCGTATGGAATCCTTCCTCAGCCGGTATCGCAATCTCATCGTGCTGCTGGCGCTGCTGGTGATGCAGGTGATCGGCCTGGCGGTTCAGGTGCGCAAGCCGGCGGCTGCGGCGGCGGGAGTTCCCTCGCCAGGACGGGACCAGGAAGACGGCAAGAGTGTGCGCCTGATTCGGCTTTGGGCGGCTGCTTTGGTAACGCCATTTGAGCGTGCAGTGCATGGTTCGGGGCAGGGACTGGACGGGCTCTGGGCTAAGTATGTCGATCTGCGGCATACCAAGGACGAGAACAAGGACCTGCAGAAGACCATCGACCGGCTGCGTCTGGAGCAGGCCAGCCTGATCGAGGACGCTCGACAAGGTCAAAGGCTGCAGGAACTGCTCAAATTTCAGCAGAACTACATTTATAAGACGCTGGCCGCGCAGGTGATCGGGACCAGCGGGAGTTCGCAGTCGCATGTGATCTACCTGGACAAGGGTTCGGAGGATGGGCTGGCGAGAGACATGGCCGTCATTACGAGCGACGGGATCGTGGGCAAGGTGCGGGCGGTGTTTCCGCATTCGGCGCAGGTGCTGATGATCAACGACCAGACCAGCGGGGCGGGCGTAGTGTTGGAAACCACGCGGACGCGCGGCATCCTGCGCGGAGACGCGGCGGGGCATACGCAGGTGATCAATATTCTGGCCGACCAGCGGATTCAGCCCGGGGAGCATGTGCTGACCGCCGGTGGGGACCAGGTGTTTCCCCGCGGACTCCCCGTGGGTGTGGTGGAAAGCGTGGCTCGCGACACGGAGCGCAGCGGATTCATCGATATTCGCGTCAAGCCGGCGGCCGAATTGCAGCGGCTGGATGAGGTGCTGGTGATCACGTCGATGCAGGCGCATCTATCGGCGCAGCAGCAGGCAGACATCAAGGACAGCGAAGAATTGATGGGAGCGGAAGCGGCGGCCGAGGCCGAACGGAAAAAGGCTGCTGCGGAGATGGAGGAGCGGCTGCCCGGATTGAAAGATCCGAGTGCGCCGGATGCGGCGAAGACGCCGGGCGCCGTCAATCCGGATGGAACGCCCGTTGTACCCGTGCCCGCGACGCCGAAACCGCTGCCTGCCAGGCACGTAGACCGTTTTTCTCCCGGGGCGAAGGGGGAAGATCTGCCGGCCTCGGGCGGAGACGATACGACGGCGAGTCCTGACGCTTCATCGCCGGCGATCAGGCCTAAGACTCCGCCTGTCCCATCCCGGGCAAACCCGGCCGCACCGGGAATGCCGACTAAGCCGCAAACCCATCCGGCGAAACCGAAAACGCCTCCGGCCAAGCCGCAGGGAACGGGGGTGCAGTAGTGCAGGCCATCATCCCCGATTACCGCCGCGACCTGGAAATCCGGCGCTACCCCTCCTACGTGTATGTGCTGGTTCCGCTCGCGGCGCTGGTCTTGCAGGCCTATCTTCCCCGCTTGCTGGGGCGGTTCGCCTTCATGGATCTGCCGGTTCTGGTGACGATCTACTTTGCGCTCAACCGGAGGAGCCCGATTCACGGCAGTATCCTGGGCGCGGTTCTGGGGATGGCCCAGGACGGACTGACCCAGGGCGCGATCGGGATTCATGGGATTGCCAACACGGTCTGCGGCTTTCTCGCCGCTTCGATCGGAATTCGCATCGTGGTCGAAAACAACATCATTCGCATGTTCTTGAATTTCCTGTTCACGCTGCTGGCAGGGGCCATCGTGCTGTTTGTGACGCGGATCCTGCTGGGGCTGCATATGCAGGTGAACTGGCTGGACGAGGTGCTGCGCGCGGTTGGGAACGCAGTGATCGGGCTGGTGCTGTTCCCAGTGCTCGATCTGACCCAGTTACGTGATTAAGCGGGTGGATTGGCTTGGAAGGTTCATTTTGAAATTTTGCCGAGATGGATGAATTCAGCCATTGATACGCGGAAAACAAAGCCGCGCTATCCTATTCTTTAGATAGACCCACTAAAACTGGCTGTGACCTATGGCACTTGATAGAATCCACCGCGCAATCCGCGTCAATCGCGAAGAGAAGCTGCCCATGTTGAAGCTGACCGTGGTGCAGTACGGCATCCTCATGATGATGCTGGTGCTGGTGGGCGGCCTTTGGCGGCTGCAGGTGCTCGGCGGGGACAACTGGCGCGTGCTGGCGGAGCAGAACCGGATTCGCAAGGTGCCCATCCTGGCGCCGCGCGGCAAGCTGCTGGACCGTGAAGGCCGGCTGCTGGTCGACAACTACCCGTCCGTCTCGTGCTTCCTGGTTCGCGAGCAGAATCGCAATATCGATGCCGACCTGCCGCTGATTGCCAAGGGATTGAATCTCGATTTGGACCAGTTGCAGGCGACCTTAAAGAAATATCGTTTGTCGCCGGGGTATCAGCCCATTCCGATCAAGCAGGATATTTCGCCTGACGAGCAGGCGTTTATCGAGGCGCATCGCAACGAGCTGCCGGAGCTGGAAACGATTGACGAAGAACGCCGCCTCTATCCGCGGGACGGCTTTGCCGCGCACCTGATTGGATATGTGGGCGAACTGAGCGAAGACGACCTCAATAAGCCGAAGTTTGCCTATTACGAGCCCGGCGACGTGGTGGGCAAGGCAGGTGTCGAAGAAACCTACGACGAATTGCTGCGCGGGCAGGATGGCTCGATGGATGTAATCGTCGACAGCCACGGGCGCGAAGTCGGGCGGCGTGGCATTCAACTGGCGACGCCCGGGCAGGATTTGAAACTGACGCTGGATAACGACATTCAGCGGGCGGCGGAGCTGGCGCTGGGCGACGCCAATGGCGCA
>CAILBQ010000272.1 GCA_903832475.1 uncultured Acidobacteriota bacterium
CTCGAACGTAGCCACGGCAGCATGGCCATGACTGCCTCGGCTGCATAGCCGTGCCGCTGAAACTGCTGGAGGAGGCCGTAACCGATCTCTGCTTCGCCGGTTTCAGCCTTGGGAAAGCCCGCACCGAAGGTCCCGATCAGAGTGCGGCTTCCATCGACCGCTCGCAGCATGAGGTAGCGGCACCAACCCATCGCTTCTTCGTCGGTGGCAATCAGATTCAGCAGGTACTCGTAGACGTGGGGCTCCCAGTTCTCATGCGGCCAGCCATCCGGCACGACGCAATCAAGACGGGCTCCCAACTTCAAGCGCAGGTCTGGTCCGTTCTCTGCCTGACACTGCAGCGATTCTCTGGACATGGCGACCAAATCCAGGCGAGGCGTCTTCAAATCTTGAAAAAGGGGAGAGCTATGCAGCGGAGCCGCTGCAGAATAATTTCTAAAAGTTGTCATGTCGCTTTCTTCCTTGAGGCTTGCGCAGGCGCGCGGGAGACGTACAAGCCGCACGGCACGGGCCGTGGAGCCTGCTCAACAAAAGCTCGGAATTAGCGAACGACGATCATAGGCTTGGCCGCTATCCTACCGGACGCGCAACAAAAGCAGCAAGCACTTTTCCCACGAGCCGCGGCTAGGAGCGGCCGCGAAAAATCTGCACCAGCAGCCACGCGTTCAGGCCGGCAATGACCAATGCCACCGTCCAGCCCAGCATGCGTATCCAGCCGGCGCTTACAAACTCTCCCATTTTCTCCCTATTGCTGGTGAAAGCGACCAGCGGGAAAACCGCAAAGCTCAGTTGCATGCTGAGGATCACCTGGCTCAGGATCAACAGCCGAGCGGTGCCGTGCTCTCCGTAGATGGCCACCACAATCAGCGTGGGGATGATTGCGGTCAGCCTTGTGACCAGCCGCCGCAGCCATTGCGGAAGGCGAATGTTGAGGAAGCCCTCCATCACGACCTGGCCAGCCAGCGTGCCTGTCAGCGTTGAATTTTGCCCGGAGGCCAGCAGCGCAATGGCAAAGATCGCACTTGCGCCGGTTACTCCCAGCATCGGTGAGAGCAGCCTGTAGGCATCCTCAATTTCCGCTACCTCAAAGCGGCCGCTGCGATAAAAGACCGCGGCTGCAACCACCAGGATGGCCGCATTGACAAAAAGAGCCATGGTCAGCGCAGTCGCCGAATCGATGTTGGCAAAACGGATCGCTTCTTTTTTGCCGGCAATCGTCCTTGAATAATCCCGTGTCTGGACCAAAGACGAATGCAGGTACAGGTTATGCGGCATCACCGTTGCACCGAGGATGCTGATGCCGATGTACAGCATCTCCGGGTTGGTTACCAGCCCGCGCGAAGGCACCAGAAGATTATGGAAGATGGGTGCCCATTCCGGGCGCGAGAGCGCGATTTCGACACCAAACAGGGCGGCGATGGTCCCAATCAGAACGATCACCAGTGCTTCAAGGTAGCGAAATCCCCGATGCTGCAGAAGCAGGATGATCAGCACGTCAAGGCTGGTGATCAAGACTCCTGCCATCAGTGGAATATGGAAAAGCAGCTGCAAGGCAATCGCTGAACCGATGACTTCCGCCAGGTCGCAGGCGGCAATCCCGATTTCGGCAAACACCCAGAGCACGAAGTTCACAGGGCGGCTGTAATGCGCGCGGCAGGCCTGGGCCAGATCCTGCTCGGTGGCAACGCCTAATTTGATCGCAAGGCTTTGCAGCAGGATCGCCATCAGGTTCGACAGCATGATGACGAAGAGGAGCGTGTAGCCGTAGCGCGAACCGGCTGCGATGTCCGTTGCCCAGTTTCCGGGATCCATGTATCCAACGGAAATCAGGAATCCAGGCCCCAGGAAGCCTAAGAGTCGCTTCCAGAACTGCGGCGACCGCGATACCCGAACCGACGAGAAAACATCCGGCATGGACGGGTCATTCGCCGAGAATGCAGTCTTCCACCAGGGGCGCCGGGATGGTATGAAAGTCGCCATAGGATTGCAGGAGCGCGGGATCGCTCTTAGCAAGAGTATGGCACAGGCGTTTAACTATAGTTAATAAAATTTATTTGCTGTGATTACGTGAACATTTTTGGACGGCTTATGCCGGCCTCACCCAGACGCGCTCCGCGGCCGGCCGCCCCAATGTCATCGCCCCGGACGGCGTTTCGATGGCTACGGTCTGATCATAATTTTTAGCCAGCAGACGCACGGGCGCATTAGGACTGATTCCAGACTGGTGCAGGAAGACCAGCAGCTTCGGATCTCGCTCGTAGAGCGCTGTCACTACGTAATCAGCCCCATCTGCGGCGTCGGAAAGCTGGATCAGTCCGCGTTCCCTCCGCTGGGCCGGGCTCTCCGGAAGCACTGTATTCCCATGCGGACAGGTTCCGGTCTCGCCCAGCTTTTCCATGAGCCGCGCCTCGAAAGCCGGCGAGACGGCATGCTCCAGACGCTCAGCTTCGGCATGAATTTCCCACCATTCCATGCTAAACACTTCAGAAAGCATCCGTTCGATCAGGTGATGCCTGAGCGCGGTGCGATAGGCGGTTTCCTTGCCGCTGGTTGTAAGGCGGACGATGCCGTCTTCTTTCACATCCACAAAGCCGTCGCGCTTGAGACGCTTCAGCGCCATGGTCACGGCCGGCGCCGAAACCTGCAGCCAGTGCGCCAGCGTTGCCGGAATCACGTGATGCCCTTCCGACTCCGCTTCAAGGATGGCCTTCAGGTAATCCTCTTTAGAGACGGTGATGAAATCTTTGGTCAAAGTTAGCTCATGTTCCCGCCCAGAAATGCAACCGGGCTGATTTGACTTCGAATGTGCTCCTCGAAGCATACCTTCCCGGCCGCGTTCTCTGTCATCTCAGGACGGAATGGCTGCCAGCGTCGGGGCAGCCAGCGGCAGAATGGGATCGTTGTCCCGATCGGTGATCTCGATCAGACCGGACAGCCCTTTTGCCAGTTCGGGCGTCCAGCAGCCCTCGGGAGCCCGCCAGCTCCAGTTGCCGCCGGCCACCGCCGGGGTGTTCATGCGTGCTTCCGAACCCAGGAGCAACAAATCCTGCGCGGGCACGATGGCCATTTCGGAAACGCTGGATGCGGAAGCCCGAATCAGTTGCCACACCGGGCTCATGGCTACCGGTCCAACATAGGTCTGGATGCCAACTCGTTCGCCTTCTGTAGCCTTGTCCCACCAGCCCTGTGTGGTGTCGTTATCGTGCGTGCCAGTATAGCTTACTGTGCTGGGGGCGAAGCGATGCGGCAGGTGCGCCCGCGACTCGGCGTCTCCAAATCCGAACTGAAGTACGCGCATCCCGGGCAAGCCCTGGGTCAGCCGAAGCAGTTCGACCTCCGGAGTGATCACGCCTAGGTCCTCGGCTACCAGGGGCAGTGGGCCAAGCACCTGCTCGAGCCGCTCAAACAACGCATTGCCGGGTCCTTTAACCCATTCGCCGTTGACTGCCGTCTCTTCCGTTCCCAGGATGGACCAGTAGGCCTCGAAGCCGCGGAAGTGGTCGAGCCGGACAATGTCATACTGCATGGTGCTGCGCCGGATGCGCTGCACCCACCACGCATACCCTGTCTCCGCCAGCACGTCCCAGCGATAGAGGGGGTTTCCCCAGCGCTGCCCGGTCGGCGAGAAATAGTCTGGCGGAACTCCCGCAACGTGGATCGGGATGAGGTCTTCATCTAGTTCAAAAAGGCCTGGATTGGCCCAGACATCCGCTGAATCCATGCTTACGAAAATGGCGATATCACCCAGGATGCGAATCTTCTGCCTCGCTGCGACGGAGCGAAGTGCACGCCACTGCTCTTCAAAGGCAAACTGGAGCACCTGCTCGACCGCAAGCTGTTCCGAAAAGTCCAGCGCCGCCTGGGCCATCGCTTCGGGCTCACGCCGACGAAGCGGTTCTGGCCAGAGCGCCCACGCGCCGGTTTTGAAATGCTCACGCAGAACGGCATAGTATGCGTAATCATTTAGCCAAGACGCTTCGGCCGTGCAGAACGCCCCAAACCGCTGCCATTGGCCTTCGAAGCGCTTTTCACTCGCGCCTCGCAGCAGGAAATTCTTCGCGGCTTCATACAAAATCGGCAGCTTGCGCTGGTGCACATCGCCAAAGTCGACGTTGCCAGCACGTCCGCCCAGATTTGCGATCCGGTCCGGCTCAATCCATCCCCAGTCGGCGAGAAACTCCACACTGATCAGCAGCGGATTGCCCGCAAACGCCGAAGCCGCCGAGTATGGCGAACTGCCGTAGCCGGTCGGACACAGGGGCAACACCTGCCAGATGTGCTGCTTTCCTGCGGCCAGAAAGTCAAGGAATTTGTAGGCTTCCGGCCCCAGGTCGCCGATGCCGCCATATGAGGGAAGGGACGTAATGTGCAGGAGAATGCCGTGAGATCGCTGAAAACGCATACGAACATTATCGCGGCTTGGCCAAGGTTCAGCCGCGCAAAATGCAACAGGGCCGTCCCTCTCCGGAACGGCCCTGCGCATAGCTGATCAATTCTGGTCTTCGAACCCTTGGGTCATTCCCCGCCCAGTGGCCCTGGAGTTTTTGCCACCTTGGCATTGATCTGGATCAGCTTGGCCTTCTTGAAGCGATCCTCGGCCGAGGTCACGTAGATGCCAAAAACCTCTTCGCGCCGCTGGTCGAGAATCTGCTCCCGCGTCTGGTCCAGGTTCTTGGTGATCTCCTCCGCGGTCGGCTCCTGCTTGTCGATTAGTTTGGCTACCACGCCGGTGCGCTGGGCGTTGATGGGACCGCTGATCGAGCCGACGTTCATGGTGAACAGCTCTGGAGCCACACTGCCGACCTGTCCAAAGTCGGGAACCTGCCCGGAATCTCCGACGAGGTCACTGGTCTTCACCGTCGCGCCCATTTCCTTGGCAGCCTTGGCCAGATCGCCAGATGCATGCGCCTTGTCGGCTAGCTGCTTAGTCTTCTCCTGAAGCAGTTGCGGCAAGCGCTCGTTGGCATAGTCGGTCGCTACGTGATCCTTCCAATTGGCAAAGGTCGGAGCGTGGGGCGCCGTGATATCCGTTACCTGAAAGACGGCGTAACCCTCTCCGGTTGGCGCGAAGGCCGGTGCCGCGCCTTTTTGTGCCGCAAATGCCTTGGCAATCACTTGCGTCCCATCGGGAAGACCGGAAATCGTTCCTGTCGAAGGTAACGACGGAGTGGTGACTACCTGCAGGCCATGGGCCGCAGCGGTTTTCTCAAGGCCGTTCTTGGCGGCTTCGTTAGCCAACGATTGAGCGTAGGACGATTCCGCCGCTGCTTCCTTTTGGCGGATGAGATTTACCTGGATGGACGGCGCGACTTCATTCAGCGGTTGCGTGTGCGCTGCCTGCCGCTCTTCTACCTGGATGATGTGATAGCCGTACTGCGTCTTTACGATCTTGTAGTCGCCTATTTTTTGACCGAAGATGGCCGAATCAAATTCCGGCACCATCATGCCGTGCTTGGCGAACCCCAGTTCCCCGCCCTGCGCGCCGCTGCCCGTGTCTTCTGAATCTTTCTTGGCCAGGTCGGCAAAATTGGCGCCATTCTGGAGTTGCTTGAGGATGTCTTCCGCCTTGACCTTGGCCTCCGCATCCGTCTTCGCCGCGCCGCCGGGAAACTTGATCAGGATGTGACGGGAACGCGCCTGTTCCGGCTGCTGGTAGTCGGCCTGATGCGCGTTGTAATAGGCCTGAACTTCCTGCTGCGAAACCTGCGGCACGCCGCCCGGCACCTGATTGGCCGTAAAGGCGAAGTAGCTGATCTTGCGTTCTTCCGGAACCGCATTGGCGTAGCGTGCGGCATTCTTGGTGAAGAACGCCTGCAGTTCGGCATCTGTCGGCTTGATTTCCTTGCGGAGATCATCCGAAGAGATCACGGCATAGTCGAACTTGATCTTGACGTTCTGCTTTCGGTATTGCTCGCGGATCTCATTGTCGTTGACCGTTACGCCGGCGGTGATGAAGGAGCGCAGACGATTGATGGTGATGCCCTCGCGCAGCTCTTTTTCAAACGCGTCGGTCGACATGTTGAACTGGGACTGAATGAAGTTCTTGTACTTGTCTTCGCCGATGAACTGTCCGTTGGGGAAAAGAAGTTCACCGTACTGGCCCGTGTGCAGGAACGAGCGAACATCATCATCATTGGCCTGAATTCCCAGGCTGTAGGCCTGCGCGAGAAGGACCTTCTGCAGGATCAACTGCTGGCCAACCCGCTGCACCATGTAGGGCAGGGCGAAATCCGGAAGCCGCTGGCGCTGCAACTGCTGCTGGGCCGCTTCCTGCACCCGCGTCATGGTCACCTTCTCGCCGGAGAAGGTGAAGCGGCTATACCAGTGCGGATACACCGTCGCGTAGGTATCGCTGGTCGTCGCCGCATCCTGGAAGATGCCTGGAATCAGGGTGATGACCATGGTGATAACGGCGGCGCCAATGATCACAATGAAAATGGCTTTGACGATGCGATTGTCTTTGCTTTGCAGGAAACGAATCATGTGCGGATGACGACCTTTGACAGATGACTTGCGGATGAGCCCTGCCGGCGTTGGGGGCACGTTTGCGCCGGACCGCGGGCGAACTTCTCCAGCAGAAATTCCTAGTTCTCTGCGATTATAGACGAGGCGGGAAAGCGCAGGCACCCCGCGAAGAGAACGGAGGACTTTCGCTTCCCGAGCGACGACTCCTGGGGCGCTTCGCCGGTCCGGAGTTTATTCCGTCACCCTGCCATCGTGGAGAACGTGTTGCCAAGCGAAGAAAATCAGACTGCCGACAACGTGGCCGCCGGCGCCCTTCCGGGCGAAGGTCCCCTTCGCATCGACCTTTCCAAAGTCCCAAGTTCCACGCCGAGGAAAGTCAAGATCTTTCGCGCCCTCTGGAGCCTGTTCCAAATTCCGTTTTGGCCGCACACCCCACAGGCTCTGAGCCCCCTGCGCATCGCCCTGCTCAGACTCTTCGGAGCGAAAATCGCCTCTCACTGCCTGATCGGCGCGGGGGTGAAGATCTGGGTGCCATGGAACCTTATCATGGGCGAATACTCCACCATCGGCGGCAACACCGAGATTCAGAACTTCGTTCCAGTGGTCATTGGCCGGCACGTTGTTGTTTCTCAGCGCAACTATATCGTCACGTCGACCCATGACCATACCCATCCCAACTTTCCTTTGCTCTCTACGGCAATTTCCATCGGCTCTCAGTCGTGGGTTGCGTCCGAGTGTGTGCTCGGCCCGGGCGCACAGATTGGCGAGGGGGCGGTCATCGGCGTGCGCTCAGTCGTCGACAAAGCCATGCCGCCCTGGACCGTCTGCTCTGGCAACCCTTGCCGGCCGATCACCGAGCGCGTCATACGGAACGAGCGCGCGAACTGAATCAGGACAAACTCTAGCTTCTCGTCCCTAGTAGCTCGCCCCCCACTTCTATAATGGAGAGAGATGCAGCCTGCTCCCAGAAAGAACTCCCGCCCGTGAAGCCCGATATGCGCGTCCAGTTCGCCGGCATCGAACTGGCCAACCCGGTGATCGCCGCCAGCGGCACCTTCGGGTACGGCATCGAGTTTGAAGAAATCGTCGACATAGAAAAGATCGGCGCCCTTGTCAGCAAGGGCCTTTCTCGCGAACCGATGGCCGGCAACGAGGCCCCGCGCATCGTCCAGACCGCCTCTGGCATGCTGAACGCGATAGGCCTGCAAAACATCGGCGTCGACGATTTTTTGGCCAAGAAGCTGCCGCTGCTCAAGCGCTATCCGAAAGCCAAGGTCATCGTGAACGTCTTTGGCTACCAGGTCGCCGACTACATCCAGGTCGTCGAGCGCCTGAACGACGCCGAAGGCATATCGGCGTACGAGCTCAATGTATCCTGCCCCAACGTTCACGAGGGTGGCATGACCTTCGGCGCCGATGCAGGAGCCCTCGAATACCTGGTGGCCAAAGTCAAGATCGTTGCGAAACGCCCGCTCATCGTCAAGCTCTCGCCGAACGTCACATCGATCAGCCAGATGGCCAGGGTCGCGGCTCTGGCGGGGGCGGATGCTCTTTCGCTGGTGAACACTTTCCTGGGCATGGCCATCGACGCGGAGACACGCCAGCCTCGCATTCGCAACATCACCGCGGGGCTGTCCGGGCCGGCCATCAAGCCGCTTGCCCTGCGCATGGTCTACGAAGCGGCCAAGGCTGTTCGCATCCCGATCCTGGGCATGGGCGGGATTGTTACAGCAGAGGATGCGGTGGAGTTCCTGCTCGCTGGAGCAACGGCCGTCCAGGTCGGCACCGCCAGCTATGCCGATCCTCGCGCCGTAGAACGCCTGGTGAAAGACCTTACGTCCTGGTGCAAGAGCCATGACGTCGAAAAAGTCTCCTCCCTTACCGGAGCGCTCGCAGTTCCCTGGAAAGCGTGACCCCTATGCAATGGATGTGGTGCTGGCGCTGCAAAGCCGAAATGCCCATGCTTGATGAGGATGAGTTTCGCCGTCATCTCCCCCCTCTATAGCGCCGCAATTGGGGAAACCAAGCGATTCCGCGAGGAATATCGAACTACCTTGCCTGAAACTCCCGTCGAGGAGATTTTTCGGCCAGTTCAGGAAGCCTACTCACGACTCACGGGCATGGAAAATTGCCATCACAACGCCATTTGGCACCACCGCATTCGACTCTACGGGCCACCTTGCCAGCACTGTCATAAGCCATTGCGAACGCCAAGGGCGAAGCTGTGCGGCAACTGCATGCACCCGGTCGTCCGCGAAGGCGTCTAAGAACGCGCCCGAACCGCCAAGCGAGAACTTCCGCTCTCGTTGTAAACTTGGGGACTGGGAGAATTTCTTGGCTACCGCTCTCGTGCGCTACACTGCCGCCGCCATTACCGATCGCGGCCGCAAGCGCGCCACCAATGAAGACGCCTTTGGCTATTCGATCGAACATGGAGTCTATGTCGTATGTGACGGCATGGGCGGCGCCGCGGCTGGCGAGATTGCCAGTTCGCTGGCTGTGGATGAGGTGCTGCGCCAGTTCAGCGATCGCACCGGGGCCGAGAC
>CAILBQ010000273.1 GCA_903832475.1 uncultured Acidobacteriota bacterium
CAGGTTGTGTTCGTGAGCCAGGGCGAAGCAGGAGCGATAGCAACTGGCCAGCAAAGTCATTCAGCGTCCCATACGAAGGATTCACATCGACATAGTTGGCGATGTCGTACCCATCGTCGCGCAACGGTGAAGGGAAAAAAGGCAACAGCCAGATGCAGGTCACGCCCAGGTCCTGCAGGTAATCCAGCCGCGTCAGCAGTCCCGGAAAATCCCCGATCCCATCATTGTTCGAGTCCGCAAAAGCGCGGACGTGCAGCTCGTAAATGACCGCGTCTTTGTACCATAGTGGATCCGATGCGCTTGCCAGCTTCTTCAATCTTGTTTCTCCAAGGGTATTGGATGCGCGTTTCCCGCTCTTTGTAGATGCCAGCTCAAACTTGTCGGAGTTTTCTCTAGCTGGGCTCCCCTGGCGCTAAGCCACGGATGCGAAACACATGCGCCGGCTGCGTGTCCGGCTTCAGCGCCACGTAATTCCAGCGATCGCGCCAGGTATAGCTCACGCCGGTCAAAAGATCCTCCACCACAAATAATTGGTTGGCTGGAATGCCCAGCCGATCCAGGTCGAGCTCGATCCAGCTCGTCTGCTCCTGAAATGGGTCGAGATTCACCGCCACCAGGATCACATTCCCTCGATCATCGGTCGCCTTCGAGTAACAAAGAATCTGCGCATTCTCCGCATTGTGAAAATGCAAAGATCCGTTCGACTGCAGTGCCGGATTACCTCGCCGTATCTGGTTCAACGAAGTGATCAGCGGCGCCAGCGACCCCTCGGCGTTCCGGTCCCGCTGCCGAATCTCGTACTTCTCGCTGTCCATGTACTCTTCCGACTCGGTCTTGCCCGGCGAAGGCCTCGCCGGCACGTTTTCGCCCAGCTCATAAGCAGGCCCATAGATCCCGTAATTGGCAGTCAGGGTGGCCGCCAGGATCACCCGCTGCATGAACGCCGCCCGTCCGCCGTCCTGCAAAGACTTGTGCAGGATATCCGGCGTGTTCGGCCAGAAATTCGGCCGGAAAAAATCGCTAACTGGCGGCTGCGTGATCTCCTCCAGGTAGCTCTGCAGCTCCGGCTTCGTATTGCGCCAGGTGAAGTAGGTATACGACTGCGTGTACCCACCCTTGGCCAGCGAATACATCACGTGAGGCCGCGTAAAGGCTTCCGCCAGGTAGATCGTGTCAGGATACTTCTGCCGCAGCGACCCCAGACACCACTCCCAAAAAGGCAGCGCCTTGGTGTGCGGATTGTCCACGCGGAAAACCTTGACACCCCGCTTGATCCAGAACTCGAACACCGAGTACAGCTCATCCCACAGCCCGCGCCAGTCATCCGATTCGAAGTTCAGCGGATAGATGTCCTGATATTTCTTGGGCGGGTTCTCCGCGTATTGAATGCTCCCATCTGGCCGCGTAATAAACCACGACGGATGCTCGGTAACCCAGGGATGGTCCGGCGAGCATTGAAAGGCAATGTCCAGAGCCAGCTCCATGCCATGCGCCTTGATAGCCGCCACCAGTTTGTCGAAATCGGCATAGGTGCCGAGCTGTGGATGAATCGACTTGTGACCGCCGTTGTCTTCTTTGTCGGTCTTCGAGGCCAGCGACCGGTCGCCGATCGCCCAGGGACTGCCATGATCCCCTGCCTGCGCGGTGACCGAATTATTAGGCCCTTTGCGAAATGCCTTTCCAATCGGCGAAATCGGCGGGAAGTACAGGATGTCGAAACCCATCGCCGCGATCTCCGGCAATTGCGCCTCAACGTCGGCAAACGTCCCATGCTGTCCCGGAATCTTCGAGGCCGAGCGCGGAAACAGCTCGTACCAGGCCGAAAATTGTGCACGCTCACGATCCACCCAGACGGGAATCTCCGGCGTGGACTGCGTGGCGAAACCTAAATCCGGGTAGGCCGCCACCAGGGCCTCAATCTCCGCACCAAGAGGATAGTCATACAGCTCGCGCCCCTCATCGGCAAGCGCTCGCAGCGACTTCGCCGCCTCTGCCAGCCGCTTGGCATTCGCTCCTTTGGCACGCTTCGCCGCGCCATCGATCAGAATTGCCCCAGAGCGGAACGCCAGCGGAATATCCTGCGGCAGAGCCTTCTGGTCAGAATTGTCCGGTCCGGGCTGAGCCGCTATCCGCTTCTTGGTATCGCTGACCCATGTGTCGAAATGATCGATCCAGCCCTGAATCGAAAACTTCCACATCCCCGTCTGGTCAACCTTGAACGTCCCCGCAAACAGGTCGTTGTTCGTCGCCGACATCGGCGCTTCTCGCCATTTCTTCTCGCTGTCGCGCCGGTACAGCAGCCGCGCGCTGACATGATCGTGGCCATCGGCAAAAATGGCCGCTCGCACCGCCACTTCATCCCCCACGATACGGCATGCCGGGTGACGTCCCCCCTCCACCTGGGGCGTAATCTCTTCAATAACCACACGGCTGCGGCCGTGCACCGGTTTCACTATCAAAATATCCTCCACGCAACCGCAAGACGGCCTGGCTCCTTGCCGGCCAACCTCAACATGGGCCCAACCTCTCTTAAAGGTCGCGACTCAATATTGCCACACGGATACAGATGCAAGTACCCACGTCTGGGGTTAGTTTGGTTAGTTGCAGCGAAATCCCGGCCCTCGGACAGCAGTGCCCCGGCCCCAGGCGACCCTTCGGCATAGCTTCGCCCTGGGTGTTTCGGAAACTTCCCGCTCAATTATCGTATCCCTGGCCTCTGATGCGACGCCGATCGTCCGGCTTTGTCAGCTGTCAGGACGCAGCCGTGAGGGCAATTCCGCAGTGTGAAGCAAAATTGGCTGCCGGCTTCAACGCTGACGAAACGGGCGCTTCTTCAACGTCATTCTGCCTTCATCGAACCGGTCGCTCCCCACATTCGGCAATCGCGAAGCCGCCAATTTGCCTTCGTCGAGAGCCTGAGTGCGAGTACAACGCCGAGTCCCGAAAGTTCGAAGCCACATTTAGCAGCGAAAACGAAAACTCGCTGCCTTCGCCGCACTCGCTTTTCACCTGCAACTCCGTTCCATGTCGCTCCGCGATCCACCTTGCCAACGCTAACCCCAAACCCGAACCACGCGATTCCCGCACAGATCTGTGGTCGCCGCGATAAAAGCGTTCAAAAATGCGCGACAAGTCGGCTTCCGCAATGCCGATGCCGCTATCCTCAACCGAAAAACGAAGTCTTGTCTCCTCGTTGACGCATCTCAGAACGACTGTTCCACCGGCCGGCGTGTACTTGCTTGCGTTGTCCAGCAGAATCGAGAGCAAGCGCGAAATACTCGCCGCGTCGCCCAACGCCGTCAAGTCATCATCGGCCTCGATTCGAAAATCTAGCCCGGCAAGCGGCATGATCCTGCTCCAATCCTGATTTACCCGGCAGAACATTTCGCCCACATCAAATGCCTGCATCGTCACGTTTTCAGCACCCGCATCAGTACGGGCGATGGAAAGAAGCGCCTCCACCAGTTGGCCCATACGAACTGTCTCTTCATGCAGGCGGGAAAGCGTTGCCCGGTACTCCTCGCCCTCACGCGGACGCATCATCGCAATCTCGATCTCTGTCCGCAGAATCGTGATCGGCGTGCGCAATTCATGGGAAGCGTTGCCGGTAAAAGCGCGCACGCTCGCGAAAGCCCTGTCAATTCTTTCCAGCATCTGGTTGAGCGTGCGAGAAAGGTCGCTGATCTCATCCTGGGCCTGCGGCACGGGCAGCCTTCTATCCAAGTTTCTATCGTTGATCCTGCGAGCCTCCTCCGCCAGCAGGGCCACAGGTCGGAGTGCCTTTCTGCTCATCCAATGGCCGCCTAGTGACGAAAGCACAATCATCACAGGCGTCAGCAACAAAAGATCAAGCGCAAAGCTATTGAGCAACACATTCGCTTTGTTCCGTGCTATCCCCGTCTGTACCGAGTATTTTCTGTTCTGCACTTCGATGGGATAAGTCAACACGCGAACCTCTCGCGTTCCCTGATGAAATTCCGAGATGATACCCGCTGAAGGCAGATTTTCCGGTTTCAGCATTTCGGGATTCTCGGCAAGCATGCGCTTGGAGCGATAGATCCAGTCTCCATCCTGGCCCATCACCTGAAGCCACTTCCCATCGTCCTTTACGGAGTAGACTGCCGTAAACTGCTGCCTTAGATCATCTACGCTCTGGCTGTTCTTTTCGTGCAGCAGCAACGATCGCACGTCCTCCGCGCGCTCCTGCAAATCGTGATGTTCGGTCGCGTCCACACTTCGTCGCAGCATCCACCAGCTTGCCGCGCTCAACAGGCATGCTGCCGTCGCGAACATGGCAAAATACCAGAGCGTCAGCCTGATTCGAATAGCCAGCGCTCTCATCATCATCTTGAATGACCCGCTACTTGCATCGAACTGCTGAGCAGGTAACCCGACCCTCGGATGGTGTGAATGAGCTTTGGACGCGACGATAGATCAATCTTGCTGCGCAGTGAATTCACCAATACGTCCAGAGCCCCCGAACCAACTTCCGGATTCTCTCCCCACACGCATTCCATCAGGCTGCGCCGAGAAACACATTCACCCGCGCTGCGAACCAACAACAAAAGCAGAGCAAACTCCGAGCGGGAAAGTTCAATCGTCCGGTCGCCGCGACTCACTGAACGTTTCAACACATCGACCGCGAGATCGCCTGCTTGGATCGCGGAGTTCATCTCATGGCGAGGCCTGCGAGTGATTGCCTGCAGCCGCGCCACCAGCTCCGCAAACGAAAATGGCTTGGTCAGATAATCGTCGGCGCCAAGGTCAAGTCCGCGAATGATGTCATCTTCGCCATCTCGAGCCGTCAGCATCAGCACAGGCGTTGTGCAGAAGCGCCCGCGCAATGCGCGAATCACATCGTAGCCATCGCACAGTGGCAGCCCGATGTCCAGAACCACTGCGTCAAATTCCATGCTCGCCGCGATCTCCAGGCCGCCTTCCCCATCCATCGCTGTCAGCACCGTGCAGTCGTGTTCCTGCAAGCCTCTGCGCAGTAATTCCAGCATTCGCGGCTCGTCTTCAATCACCAAAACGCGCAATCAATCTCTCCGCCAGCCTCTCCTGCGAGCGCGAAAAGATTGCAACAACACAGGAGCAGGCACGGTATGTCAATTTCAACATACCTCTCACCAATCCGCGCCTTTCATTCCCTGCGTTCATCAAGAATTCACATTCAGTATTCACCCAGCGCTGATGTACCGCTCGATTGAATGCAAGTGGGCAATCTGGTGACGCGACACATTTGAGACTTCACCTTAGAACTTATTCATCGTCCCGTAAACATAGCTTTACAGGCACAGGTGCAAGGTTAATTCAGCAATGCCGAACCGCCAGTCGAAGCGACCGTATTCATCCTCCGGCACCAATGCTCAAGGAGAACTTATGCGCCCTAAAGCTCTCGTCTTTATGCTTCTGCTTCTTTCGTCTCTTGTCTCTTTCGCAAACACTATTTCCACAGCCGACAAGGGTTCAAGCGCCAATGGCAGCATAAGCGGTACGATCAAAGACACCGCCGATGCAGTACTCCAGGGAGTTCAAATCGTCCTGCAGCCAGGTGCGACTACGGCAATCTCAGACGCTCAGGGCAGATACCAGATCACCAATCTCGCTCCCGGTAGTTACACTCTGACCATCTCCTACGTTGGTTTCAATACTTCAGTGAAAACGGCGAATGTCGCAGCGGCAACCGTAACATCGCTCGATGTCACACTGACCGTTGGCTCAAGCAGCCAGCAGGTTGAAGTGACCGCCAACA
>CAILBQ010000274.1 GCA_903832475.1 uncultured Acidobacteriota bacterium
CGCCACCAGCGCCGCGCTCAATGCAAGCGGAGCGCCCCAGCCCGCTCGAGAGGAACTGCGGATCGGCAACCTCCCAACGGAAGCACTCTCAGAATTCTTGACTTGCATCACGCCAGAATGCCCGCAACAATGCTGGCCGGCGTAGGCCCGGTGAGCTTCTGATCCAGCCCTTGAAATTCGAAAGTAAACTTGTTGTGATCAATGCCCAGGCAGTGCAGAATGGTCGCATTGAAGTCGCGAACATGCACCGGATCTTTGACCACGTTGTAGCTGTAGTCGTCGGTCTCGCCATACGTGATTCCTGGCCGCACTCCGCCGCCGGCCATCCAGGTGGTAAAGCATCGTGGATGATGATCGCGCCCGTAATTCTCAGGACTCAGCCCGCCCTGGCTGTACACCGTGCGGCCAAATTCGCCCGCCCACACTACCAGCGTGTCATCGAGCAGGCCGCGGCGCTTGAGGTCGGTGATCAACGCGTAGCAGGCGCGGTCTGTTTCCCCGCACAAAATCGGTAGCAGGCCGGTCACGTTGTCATGAACATCCCAGCCCCGTTTGTACACCTGCGTGAATCGCACTCCGCGCTCCGCCATGCGCCGCGCCATGAGGCAGTTGTAGGCAAACGTCCCGGGCTCTTTCGCGTCCGGACCATAAAGGTCCCACGTCGATTGCGGCTCCTCGCTCAAGTCAGTCAGTTCGGGCACAGACGCCTGCATGCGGTACGCCATCTCATACTGGGCGATTCGCGCATTGGTCTCCGGATCGCCTACCTCGGCCAGCGTCTGCCGGTTGATCTCTTCCACCGCATCCAGCATGTTGCGTCGCACTTCGCGATCTACCCCGTTCGGATCGGCGAGATAGAGCACAGGATCGCCGCCCGAGCGCAGTCCCACTCCCGCATACTTCGAAGATAGAAATCCACTGCTCCACAGCCGCGACGACACCGGCTGGTTATTTTCTTTTGGATTGGTTTTTGTCTGCAGGACAATGAATGTGGGCAGGTTGTCATTCATGCTGCCCAGTCCATACGACAGCCACGATCCCAGGCACGGTTTGCCGGCATTCATGTTGCCCGTGTTCATCAGCATGATGGCAGGCTCATGATTGATGGCGTCGGTGTTGGTGGACTTGATGATGGTCAGGTCATCCACCATGCGCCCCGTGTAAGGCAGCAGGTCGCTGACCCAAGTGCCTGTTTGGCCGTATTGCTTGAATGCCCAATGCGATGGCGCAATCGGGAAGTGAGCCTGCCCCGCCGTCATGCCCGTCAACTGCTGATTGCCGCGTACAGAGTCAGGAATGTCCTTGTTGTAAAGCGCGGCAAGGTTGGGCTTGTGATCGAGCAGATCAATCTGCGGCGGCCCTCCTGACATGAAAAGGTAGATCGCGCGCTTGGCCTTGGGCGCGAAATGCGGCAGCTTCATCGCATCGTGCGCCGGCCCAGCCGGCATCCCTTTGCTGTCTGCGCCGCGGGCGCGAACGGTCCATGCGCTCTCGCCCAGCAAGCTCGCCAACGCCGCCCATCCCAGCACCTTGCCTGACCGGCCGAGAAAGCGGCGGCGCGTCTCCAGCGCAAGCCACTCCTGCTTCACCGCGTCAGGGACAGGCAGATCCAGCATGCTTGCATTCGGTTCGCAATCGGTACATAACGGATGTTGCTTCATGACAATCCCTCGATTACTTGGTGAGCGTCTCATCCAGGTTCAGCATCTCGCTGGCCACCATGGTCCACGCGGCCAGCTCCGGCTCTGGAATGGATGCCATTGGCTTCTTCTCTCCGACCGCGACCAGAGCATGCGCAGCCTTCGGATCTGCGCTGTAATGCTTTTCCATCTTCTGCAACGAACCTTCCAGCACCGTGGTCATTTTCTGCGAAGCATCATGCGATAGCAGGATCTCGCTCATAAGGTTGATGCGCTTGTCCGGCTGGCTTCCACCCTCGACGATGACACGCTGGGCAAGCACGCGCGCCGCTTCTACCCATTGCTCGTCGTTCATCGTCACCAGCGCCTGCAGTGGCGTATCCGTCCGTTGCCTTCGCGTGCAAACCACGTCGCGAACGGCTGCATCGAAGGCATCCATGGCGGGAGGAGACGCCATGCGCTTCCAGTACGTGTACATGCTCCGGCGGTAAAGCGCGTCCCCATGATCCTGCACATAATTGAGCGTGTCGCTTGTCGGATAGCTCACCTGCTCCCACACGTTCGGCGGCTGATAAGGCTTCACGCTCGGCCCGCCGATCTTGTTCACCAGCAAGTCTCCCGACTGAAGAGCAATATCGCGCAGCATCTCCGCATCCATCCGGAATCGCGGACCACGCGACAGCAGCAAATTCTTCGGATCCTTCGCAAGCTGCATCGGTGTCGACGCCCCATTCTGGCGATAAGCTGCCGACATCACCATCAGCTTGTACATGTGCTTGACATCCCATCCGCTCTCGCGAAACTCAACCGCCAGCCAGTCCAGCAGTTCGGGATGCGTCGGCCGCTGCCCCATGATGCCGAAGTCTTCCGTCGTCTCGACCAGCCCGGTACCAAACACTTCGTACCACATCCGATTCACAGTGACCCGCGCGGTCAGCGGATTCTTCGCATCCACCACCCATTTCGCCAGCGCAAGGCGGTTGTGCGGCTCACCGGCTGGGATCGGCGGCAGGTAGTGCGGTGTGTTCGCTTCGACTCGTTCCGCCCGCGCCGCATACGCCCCGCGCGTCAGCACAGACGCATACGACAGCGATGGCTTTTCCCACGCCACTTGCGAATACGCTCCGCCCGCCGACAGCTTATCCAGCTCTGCATTCAACGGCGCCATCGCCGCATTCGCCGCTTTGAATTTCTCGTCGAGATTGTTCAGGTAATACTCGCCCGCCGTGTGCCACTGGTCCTCATTCCATTGCGTGGTCGGCTTCGCTGCAAGCTCCGCGACGTAGTCTTCGAAGGGAAGGCGCTTGGCCTCCAGCGCATTCAGTTGCCGTGCATACAATCGAATATCCTGGTAGCGAGTCTCCTTAGCCGGGGTCGCATCGGGATATCGCCAGCCGAGCTGCATGGGCGCCGTCGTCTGAATGCTGTTGTCGCCCAGCGTGTCCGAAACCACCTCGGTGCGCACCTCGGCGCCATTCACATAAATCTTCACGCCGGCTGCTTTGCCCGATCCGTCATAGGTAAAGAAAATGTGTTTCCATTCGCCGTCCAACGGCAGCGGGTCGACCGACGCGACTTCAATGCCCACGCTTGGCGTGTTATCTTTGGGCGGCTCCGCAGGCTTGGGCGCCTTCGCCTTCTCGGCCTTTTCCTTCTCTGCTTTTTCCTTTTCGGCCTTCGCCTTTTCCGCCTTTTCTTTCGCTGTTTCATTCTTCTGCGGACCACGATAAGAAGTCAGGTCCACCTTGCTCACATCCTGCGGAGTGGGATAGCGCAGCGGCTCCTTCGGCTCGATAGGCTTCTTCTTCGCTCCGGCCTTCCTGCTCCCGTCTTCCTTCGGCATCTGGTTAATCAGCTCAACCTTCAAGATCCCGCCCTTGACTGAAAGCGCCCATCCGCGATCGTGCTGCGTCGTATCCATCTTCGACATCAGCGCACCGGAAGACGAATCCACGGGGAAGTTTGGAGCGGATCGGAACATGAACCAGCCGCCCGTCGAGAAGGCATCCTTCGTCGCGTAGTTCCCCATCTGCCCCAGCAGCACGCGCGTATTCGACTGCATGCGGAAGTCAGGCCACAGCCACGTCGTCTCGCCCCACTCCGGCTTGACCACGGTCGCCTGATAACTCGCGGGACTTGCATGCGGCGCGCTGTTGTGCAGCACGTCGCCGCTCGCTTCATCCAGCCGCAGACGCAGCATCAGCCTCTCCGTCGACACAGCCTGAGGCGGATTCTGATGCGAGCCCAGCCAGTGTTCGACCAACTCGCGCTCATGGCGGCGTAAGTCGTTGATCGTCGCGTCCAATTCCGACCGCCGCGCCAGCACGCGATTGTAAGCTTCCACGTTCGGCGCCTTGGGCAACCGCACCACCGGCGCCCACACGGGCCGGTCGTCGTTGAAAGGCTTCTCGTCGATGTTGGTGAAGAAGGCGCTTAGCGCATAGAAATCCTTCTGCGTCGTCGGATCGAACTTGTGATCGTGGCACACGGCGCAGCCTACCGTTAGCCCCATGAAGGTCGCGCCGAAAGCTTCCGTGCGCTCGCGCGCCATATTGACCCGGAGTTCCTCAGGAATCGTGCCGCCTTCATTGGTGCTCACCCCCAAACGAACATAC
>CAILBQ010000275.1 GCA_903832475.1 uncultured Acidobacteriota bacterium
CACCTATCTCGAAGGCAGCTACAGCGAAATCTATCCCGACATCAGCGAAGACGAAGCCGGGATGAAGAAGCTGTTCAAGCAATTCTCCTTCCCCGGCGGCATTTCGAGCCATGTCGCCCCGACGACGCCCGGCTCCATCCATGAGGGCGGCGAACTGGGTTATTCGCTAAGCCATGCCTTCGGAGCAGCCTTCGACAACCCCGATTTAATCGTAGCTTGCGTCATCGGCGACGGCGAGGCGGAGACCGGATCGCTCGCCACGGCGTGGCAGTCGAACAAGTTTCTCAATCCCGTCACGGATGGAGCTGTATTGCCGATCCTGCACTTGAACGGCTATAAGATCAGCAATCCAACCGTACTTTCCCGGATCGAACATGAGGAACTGGAACAGTTCCTCCGCGGCTGCGGCTGGACTCCCTACTTCGTCGAAGGCGACGACCCAGAGACTATGCATCAACTCATGGCCGCCACGATCGACCAGGCTGTTGAGGACATCCAACGCTTCCAGAAAAATGCGCGGAGCAATAACGACACCACTCGGCCCCGATGGCCGATGATCGTCCTCAAATCACCCAAGGGATGGACAGGTCCAAAGTTTGTCGATGGACTACAAATCGAGGGAACATTTCGCGCACATCAGGTTCCGCTGCTGGTGGATGGAGATCATCCCGACCACGTCAAATTACTTGAGAACTGGATGAAGAGCTACAAGGCCGAGGAGTTATTTGATGAGAACGGTCGGCTCAATGCGGAACTTGCCGAGTTGGCACCGAAAGGTGATCGGCGCATGAGCGCGAATCCGCATGCCAATGGCGGACTTCTGCTCCATGATTTGCGTATGCCAGACTTCCACCAACACGCTGTCAAGGTGACTTCGCCGGGAGCGATTCAGATCGAAGACACCCTGGTGTTGGGGAATTTCCTGCGCGACGTGGCGAAACTGAATGAGGACAAGCGAAATTTTCGTCTCTTTGGACCCGACGAGACCATTTCGAATCTATTGCAAGCGGTCTTCGAAGTCACCAACCGCCAGTGGGATGGGCGTGAATTCAGCAACGACGAGTTCCTCGCGCCACAGGGTCAGGTGCTTGACTCGATGCTGAGTGAGAACCAGTGCGAAGGATGGTTGGAGGGGTATCTGCTGACGGGACGCCACGGTCTCTTCAACAGCTACGAAGCCTTCATTCGCATCGTCGATTCGATGTTCAGCCAGCATGCCAAATGGCTCAAGGTCTGCAGGGAGCTGCCGTGGCGTCGAGATATCTCCTCGCTGAATTATCTGCTTGCCTCACACGTTTGGCAGCAGGACCACAACGGCTTCACCCACCAGGATCCCGGCTTCCTCGACCATGTCATCAACAAGAAGGCCGATATCGTGCGGTGTTATCTTCCGGCTGACGCAAACTGCCTTCTCTCCGTCGTCGACCACTGCCTGCGCAGCCGCAACTACGTCAACGTCGTCGTCGCTGGAAAGCATGCTCTGCCTCAATGGCTGACCATGGATGAGGCTGTCATTCACTGCACCGAGGGGATCGGCATCTGGCAATGGGCGAGCAACGACCAGCAGACCGAGCCGGATGTTGTGATGGCCTGCTGCGGCGACACACCCACGCTGGAGATTCTCGCCGCCGTCTCCATCCTGCGTGAGTATTTGCCTGATTTAAAGATCCGCGTCATCAACGTTGTCGATCTAATGAAGCTGCAACCCTCCACCGAACACCCACACGGCCTCACCGATCTGGATTACGAGTCACTCTTCACCAAGGACAAGCACATCATCTTTGGTTTTCATGGCTATCCCTGGCTCATCCACCGGTTGACATATGCCCGACAGAACCGCAACCTCCACGTCCGCGGCTATAAGGAGGAAGGCACGATCACCACGCCCTTCGACATGCGCGTCCAGAACGACCTCGACCGCTTCCATCTGGTACAAGACGTGGTCGATCGCGTTCCTGATCTAGGTTCTAAGGGTGATTACCTGAAACAAAACATGCGAGACAAGCTGATCGAGCACAAGCACTACATCGACGCTCACGGCCAGGACATGCCGGAGATTCGCAACTGGAAGTGGAGCGGCACAAAGCGACCGTAATTGATATCGCCCAAACCGCTCCATCCAGCTCGGTCAATGCGTCCCTGTTATACCGGGCGACCATTTTCCGAGTACGTGAAAAGAACGCACAACTAAGTTCCACACTGAGGCCACACAATGATTGACGAAATCAAGAAGAAAACCATCGTAGGTAACTGGAAGATGCATACCACCGCCGCAGCTGCGCGAGACTTGGCCGAGGGAATCGTCGATGGATTGATCGATGAAGAAGGCGTCTCCATCATTCTCTGCCCGCCTTATCCGTATCTTGCCGTCGTGGGAGAGGTACTCAAGGAAACCCGCATCGCACTCGGTGCGCAAAACATGTATCCCCAAATGGAGGGAGCCTTCACAGGTGAGGTCAGCCCAACGATGCTCCTCGATGTCGGCTGCAAATACGTGATTCTGGGTCACAGCGAGAGGCGCCACAAACTGGGTGAATCCAATGAGTTCATCAATGACAAAGTGAAGGTCGCCCTGGCTGCTGGACTCGACGTTATCCTTTGCGTCGGTGAGACCCTGGAGCAGCGAAAGGCCAACCAGACTGAAGCGCTGCTCGACCGGCAGCTCAGCTTGGGATTGGCCAATGTCGAGCCTGACACCTTGAGCCGTATCAGCATAGCCTATGAACCCGTATGGGCGATCGGCAATCCAAGTCATCACGCCACTCCACAGCAAGCCGAGGAGGCCCATGCCGTTCTCAGGGCACGATTCGGACGGATATTCGGCAAGGATGCCGCGAAACAAATCTCGATCCAATACGGAGGTAGCGTGGTGCCAGGCGATGCCGCTGCACTGCTCAGCCGGCCGGGTATCGACGGTGCCCTTATCGGCGGTGCCAGCCTTGTCGTCAATGACTTCCTGGAAATCGTACGCTCTGCGATTGCTGAAACGGAAGCGCAACCTGCCTAAAATTGGCTGTTCCTGCTGTGGGCCAAATTCGCTATTCGGCTGCACTGGAGAAATATCTCCCCTCTGCGCGGCCGGCGAGTCGCGTACTCAACATCTCCTCTCCCGCCATCTTCCGGAAAATCCGCACAGTTCTCGGGGGATAAGATGAACCTGACGCGCAACTCGAAGTTGCTCGTTGCTCTTCGGGCAAATTGGCAATCGGAGATGGGTAGCTATCATGACTACAAGGAGCTATCGGAGAAGGAAGCCGATCCTGAACGGCGGAAGGCATTCCAGAAACTAGCTGCGGATGAGAGTCACCATGCGGATTTATGGGCGGGACGCCTCAAGGATCTAGGCGTTGCCCAGCCGATCTATGTTGACAAGCCTTTGCCAGGTAGCGTGAAGGGAGGTGCCAGTGAGGCCAAACCGTCCGACTTTCCCCTGCGGCGCCTAGAAATCGATGAAAGCCGCGACATCGCTAAGTACGGCAAACAGCTTTCCGAATTGGGCGATGCACACAGCATCGCCATATTGCACCAGGTGCTTTCCGATGAGAGAGGCCATTTCAGCACATTAGCTAGTCTCATCCGATCCGGTCCTCCACTGCCCGAACTGACGCCCGATCAGGCAAAGAGTGAACTCGACGTCATCCTTGTCGGCGGAGAGAACAAGCACGAATCTGCTGCCTGGGTTGGCGACGCCATCTACGGTGTGAACGATGGCCTGGGCTCGATCTTCGGTATCGTATCCGGAGTGTCCGGGGCGACGCTTGGAGATAGCCGTTTCGTGCTCATCGCCGGCCTCGCCGGAATGATCGCAAGCTCACTGTCGATGGGTTCCGGCGCGTATCTTGCCGCCAAGAGCGAACGAGAGATATTCGATGCGGGATTCAAACGCCAGCGCGATGCGGTTGAGTACAACGAACCGGAAGCGCGCGAAGTGCTCGCGCTCTGCTACCAGATGAGAGGTTTGCCAGAACAGGATGCAAGGCGATTTGTCGAAGACTTGGCCAAGAACAAGGAGCAGTTTGTTCAGGCGCTCGCCCGTGAACGCCTGGATACAACTGAAAAGGGCCTGAGACAACCCTGGATTTCCGCGCTTTCCGGCTCGATCTCAACGGCGATCGGCGCTTCCATTCCAGTGATTCCATTCTTCTTCCTATCCGGCACTCCCGCGATCATTGTTTCTGCGA
>CAILBQ010000276.1 GCA_903832475.1 uncultured Acidobacteriota bacterium
CTGCCGTTGCCCAACAATCTGACTTTTCTATTTTTGGTCAAACGAAGAGATTCAACCTCACAGCACAAGCTTTCACTATTGCAGAGCACCACGTGCGCACAACCGCACGCAATTCGTTCAGTCCATAACAACAGCAGCCACTTCCATCCGGACGTACCCTCCAGCTTGAGGCCGCGCAACGTGTAAACGCGATGAGGTACGCGCAGCATCCAGGCAGCTACATTTCCTAAGAGTCCTGCTTTTGGCGTGCTGAAATCAGTGATCTGAGGGTCAGTGCGAACTATGACCCAAAGCAGCCTGAAGAAGGAGATCAGGTCAGCCCAAGGAGCGATGCCGCGCAACATGGGAAGACCTACCGCGGAGACGCCTTGTGCTTTGGCTGTCTCTGTCAGACGCTGGCCTGGGGACGACACCAAAGTTATATCGAAGCCAGCCATTCTCAATGCGCGCAACCGGTTCTTCAGCACCAGGCAAGTTTGATCGCAGGTGATTCCGATGAGCAAGCGCGCGGCGGCGGTGCTGGCGCGGTCTGTCTCGATGAGGTTGACGAACGATACTTCGGCTGCGGCGGTTGCGTCTTGCTTGGTGATCGACATAGCGATTTCCGCGGTTGTCTCCAATGTGGACATATCTTGATTAACATGACTTTTGCCCTGATCAAGCTAATTCGTTCTACTCATTGCTGGACGCATCCGATAGCTCTCCCGAAATGGGAAGCAATGACTCGCCCGAGTGGTGATTTTTTTCTGTGTTAACGCTTCGCTCGGTCAATTCGTGATGGAATGGGAACATCCTTCTCAACCGTGACTTGAAAATGCGATGAACGCCAATCAGCCAGCTCCGAAGCTGTTGCTTGTGATTCCCCACCTCGGGGGTGGCGGAGCGGAGCGCGTAATCGCTCTACTGGCTCAACATCTTGATTCGTGCCGGTTCGAAGTTCACCTCGTTTTGTTGCTTGAAAATCTACCGGGGGCGCTTGCCATTCCAAAATCGGTGATGGTGCACCAGTTTCATGCTTCCAGGGTGCGTTACGCCTTGTGGAAGCTGTTGAGACTGATTTGGCGTGAGAGACCGGACATCGTCCTCAGCGGGATTGCTCATCTGAATTTCGTAGTTCTCGCCTTGCGACTGATACTACCGTTGCGAACAAAATTGATCGTCCGCCAAAACACGATGCCGTCCTTGGCCTCGGCTGTCGGGACGCGGATTCTTTATCGGGTGTTGTATCCTTTGGCGGCCTTGGTCATTTGTCAGTCAAAAGCCATGGCCGACGATCTGGCGCGTAACTTCTGGATTGCACGGCGCAAGATGGCGGTGCTTGCCAACCCCATCAAGCCTCTGCGCGTAATTGAGAAAGCGGATGCGAAGGACGGCTCTCCACCGCGTCTATTGTGCGTATCTCGGCTATCCAAGGAGAAGGGCGTGGACATCCTCCTTCGCGCGTTTGTTTCCGTGAAACAGCAATTCAAGAGTGCGCAACTGACCATCTTGGGATCTGGACCTGAAGTCGAGAGCCTGCGTCGCCTTTCGCGTCGCCTTGACCTGGCGAATTCAGTAGAGTTTGCCGGCTACTCCGATCCAGAGGATTTCTATTCTGAATCAACATTGTTCGTCTCCTCCTCGCGCTACGAAGGTATGCCGAATTCTTTGCTGGAGGCAGCGGCCGCGGGCCTTCCGATTGTAGCGACGCCCTCGTCCGAAGGAGTGACGCAGTTGCTGGGCGCCTCACCAGGGACATGGACGGCAAAAGGCGTATCTGCAAACGAGTTAGCTGAAAGTCTGTTGGAAGCATTGCATTGCCTGGAGCGACTGCCTGTTCCTTCACAGAGATTTCGCCACTCCTTCATTGCCCCGTTCGAAGTGACGACGGCCGTTCGCGCTTATGAACAAGTTCTTCTTGGAGCCGAGCGACGCGGTCATCGATGAATGGTCGAGAAGCCGGCCATGTTGCACATTGCGATCGTGATTCCCACGTTGGCGCAGATCGGAGGCGCAGAGAATCAAGCTCTTCTGCTTGCCGAAGGCTTGGCCTTTCGAGGATGGCGAGTTACCTTGATTGCACTAAGTGGCGACGTTTCCGGTCTCGAGTACAAGCCGGAGGGAATAAGTCCTCAGGTCTACAACAAGCTTGCCGGTGCCGGTGTTCAACTACTTTCCCTGCATATGCGCAAAGCGTGGGTCGATGCGCGAGGCTGGCAGATTTTCGTCGGATGGTTCCGTGTCAATCGGCCGGCAATTGTGCATGCGCACTTGCCTCATGCAACCTGGTTTGCGCGATGGGTCAGGCTTCTGGCGCCAACCCGGGTTGTTTTGGAAACCCTTCATACCGGACGGAAGCCGAGTTTGCGAGCTCGTTTGGGATACCGTCTGAGCAACTGGCTCAGCAACAGAACGACTTGTGTGAGCGATGCCGTCGCGAGGATGGCACTGGAAGCAGGATTGGTGCTGCCTGCTCACTTCACAGTGATCCCCAACGGGATTGCCATCTCAGACGAAGCCGGGTGCGAGGAGGGTATGCCAGGGCAGGATGGCCCTCGCTCCTTTCAGTGGGTGGCGGTCGGGCGACTGGCTCCCGTCAAAGACTATCCGACGTTGCTCCGCGCCTTTGCGAAGCTGAGACAGTCAGCCGGGCGCGATGCATTGCCAAGTACGCTCGTTATCCTCGGCGCTGGAGAGGAGGAATTGTACTTGCGCCAGTTGACCAGATTGCTAGGCCTTGACGCGCATGTACGATTCGCTGGGTTTGTCGAGGATATTCAGCCTTTGCTCCGCGAAAGCGACGCATTTGTTCTTTCATCCAAGTGGGAGGGTTTGCCGGTTGGGGTTCTGGAAGCCGAAGCAGCGGGATTGCCCGTGGTGGCGACGGATGGTGCGGGTACAGGCGAGGCGATGCTAGACGGTCAAACGGGCTTCCTGGTACCCGTGGCAAACGTCGGCGCGTTGGCAGAGGCGATGGAAAGGCTGATGGCCTTACCGGTACAGGAGCGTAAGCAGATGGGAAGGATGGGCCTTCGTTTTGTCACTCAGCGCTTTTCGCTCAGCATCATTCTCGATCGGTGGGAGAGTCTTTATCAAGAGTTACTGCATGAGCAGGCACGACCGTCGCGATGGGCTCGGCCGGATTATAAAAAGTCAGCTTCCGCCGAATCCGCGAAAACCGTTTACGAAACAGCATCCATTGTTCTTGAATCCAGTCCTTTGGGGCGTAGCGAGGCAAAGCGCAGTTTTCGATGACCTCGGGTACACATGAGAACTGGGTGTGGCGACGAGCCAGGAACTGTTCCAGTTGTGTTATCTGAGCGTCCGAAGCGGTGTTGGGATGATAGGCGATCGTCCATAGGCCAGAATCTTTGTCAACTGGCGCCCAAAGCTGCTGGGGAATCCAGGTTAGTCCGCCGCGTCTGACGGCTCTGGCGCCGAGACCATCGGATATGAGGAATAGCTTTTCTTCCTGGAGTATTTTCAGGGTGGTCTTGTCGAAGCCGTGGCGTGGCGCAACCCAGATGCGAGCTTGGAGAGCTTGTCCTTGCAGGATCTTGAGGCCACGCTGAATTCGTGAGCGCTGAACAATTTCTGGAGATCCAGCAAACTCGGTATGGCGATGCAGCGGGACGAGGCTTCTCCCTGTTGCTGTGCAGACGTGACCGAGTCCGTGGAGGCCGATGGTTGCGCCAAACGATTGCAGTTCTCTCATGTGGTTCCAGAAAGTGGGGTCAGCACTGTTTCTGTCGAGGAATGGATCCTGGTTGTCTGGCACAATTGCGAGGATAGGCCGAATTGAGTACTGTCTCAGCAGTGGCAGGAGACGTTCCCACCGCGCTTTATCCATGGTTGGACAGAGATCATCGAAGCGAAGCAGGTAAGTTGCCCCCGCACGATCGGGCGTTTGAGAATACGATGCCATCACGCTATCATTTCCGTCGATGGTGAAAGCTGCGACCGGTGCAGGAGTTTGTAAGTCCAATAACCAAGAAAGAAGAAGGTCGACACCGACCAGAGTGACGTAGCCAACGCGATGCCAGCAACGCCGAGCCATCGCATGCAAAGAATGTTCAAGATGATATCGAGGATCAGATTGATCACTCCGCACGCGAGGATCAGGTTTGCTTTCTGAAGGGCAAGCAAATATCGGTAGAAGACGCGGCTGACCACGAAAAAAGGCAGCTGAAACGCATACATCGTCTGCACCCGTGAAACAGACGCCGTATCTTGCGATCCGAATGAGCCGTGCTGAAACACAATTTGTACGAGCCAGTGAGACTCTAGCATCAGAAAAACCGCAAGGGGCATGGAGACGATCGCGGTTAGGCCTAGCCAGGTATTGACGGTATGCCGGCAACGGGTCCATTCCCGGTTTGCGACCATCTCAGCAAGATAGGGTGTAATAGCTGTAGCCACGGCGCCAGCCATCAATGTCAGGACAACGCCTACGATTCGGTTGGCGTATGTCAGAGTCGCGACACTGCCGGGGGGGAGCGTGGCGGCCATGCCCTGGTCTACGAGCAAGCCGCCTGAAGCGACGAGACCACTCAGCATGACGGCACCGTACTGACGGGCAACGTCACGAATATCATGGTCGAATCCGCTCCATCTAAGATCGAAGCGATAGCCATGTGCATGAAGCATGGAAATCATGAGGACGGCGAGCACGGCGGAACCGGCGAGGTTGCCATAGACCAAAGACCAGACTCCAAAGCGTGCCGAGGTCCAACAAGCCGTCAGGATGACAGCGGCCGGAATGACCATCTGGGCAAGAGCCGGCCACGCGAATCTTTCAAAGGTATTGAGAATAGCGGAACAGTTCGAAGTTACTCCTCCTAAAAGAATGATGGGGACGAGGCCGTAGAAGAGACTGTTCGTCAAGTTGATTTTGTCTGACGAGAAATGAATCAGCATTCGAGGGAGAAGAATCCTCGCCGTCGCTGCCATGGTCAGGGATGCTGCTCCCAGCAAAAGGCAAGTTGCCAGCATCGAACTGGAGAGGAGCGATTGTGCCTTGATGCGACCTTGCTGAGATCTCACGCGTACGAAGGTCGGAATAAGTGCCTGGTTCATAGATTCGGAGAACAGGTTGACGAGTAATCCAGGAATTAAGAAAGCGATGAGAAAAGCGTCCATCTCATCGCTGCGGCCAAACCGGGCGGCGACTACCTGCTCCTTGACCATGGCAGCCGCCTTGACCACTATGCTTGATATGGCGACCGCGCCGGCAGCCTGAAGTATGCGGCGGTTGGTGCCTCGCTGCGGCGGCTTCCCATACGCAGTTATGTCCTGCGCGAGGCTAGCCGGCGCGTCCTCTGTTGAGACGCAGCTATCTGTCTGACATTTGAAGTCTTGTCTCATGGGCTGTTGGCGGAATCGAGTCGTGCGTCCCAGAGGGCTGAGCGTCGAATGAGTTTGGGATGACCGCCAAACAGCGTGGCCAATGCAGGGTTTGAAGCGAGACGGCCTGCTGCTGCCATCCAACCGAGCAGGAGCCAGGTGGCGCGATTCTCCTCAACCGAACCAACCATCGCCGTGATGGCCCATACGATCAGCGTGGTTACGAGAGCGATACGCAGCAAGCCTTTCGTTTGGCTGACATACCAAGCTACTGACACGATGCATGCCAGGAAAAGAGCCGCGCCGAAGACGCCTCCAGTCACCAACATCGCCATCAACGTATTGTGAGCCGTGTCACCTTCAGAGAGTCCGGAAGCGAACGCATAGGTGCCGGCGCCGTGGCCGAACCAGGGCTCTCGAGCAAAAGCGTGCCAACCGGCGATCCAGATGTTGAGACGATCGTTCAAGTCGGAGGAAGCGAGTTGTTCGGGGATGGTCCCGAGCCGATCCATGGTGCTCTGCGGAACGACCAGCCATAGCAACCCGGCGAAGATTGTTGATATTGAGAGAATGATGGAAGCGCGCTTTGGCTTCCAGACGCCGAGCAGGACGGCGCTTCCTGCAAGGGCGGCCAGAGATGCCGAAAAGCCGCCGCGAGATGCGGTCAGCAGGACAGCCAGCAGTCCTGCGGGAATGTAGAAGATTGCTGCCAAACGAAGGATTAGCCGGCTCTCTGAGGTAAACAGGAGAGCGGCAAACGGCATCCCCAAGTCGAGGAAGCGGGCCACGTCATTGGGGTCTTGCCCTTCAGCTGCAAAACGCGTCTGCCCGGTGACGATGCTGGATGCCGTGGTGAAGTTGACGAAGGTCAAGGCTGCCAGCACCCAGCAACCTCCGACGAATGCGCGCAGCAAGTCACGCAGCTGCTCAGGGGTTTCGACAAGTTCCCAGATCAGCCAGACGGACATCATGACCTGGATGTAGGAGCGGATCTTGCCAAATGTCGTGATGACATCGACCGTCCAAAAGAAGCTGCATACGAAGAACATGTAAAGCGCGAAGACCAGACAAAGCAAGGCTCCGGGGCGTCGTATGCGACCAGCTTCCACGACGCAGGGGACGCACACCAGCAATGTAAGAACATTCAGGATGCGAGCAATGTTACCCAGGGGTTCGCCGAGATCGAGCGCATATTCCCAGGGAACGGCGAAAGCATACAAGACAAGAAAAATGACGGCAGCTCTTCTCATATCAAAACCGTTGAGAATAAACGAGGCCGGCATAAATCGTGACGCCAATTGCAGACTGGATCGCCGATTCAAGACTGCGGTTCAGCAGATTCTTGGTGGCACTGTCGGGAACGAAAAGAATGTCTCGATCGTGAACTGGCTGGTCTGGATCTTGACCGCGAATCATCCGACGGAGGTTCAACGTGGTGAGGGTACGGCCGCCAGGCTGGTCTCGGATAAGTATTGCTTTCGAGACGGCTGCATTTGGAGTAGCGCCCCAGGCGAGCGAGAGTGCCTGCACGATGGTTAAGCCCTGCACTGGATCGACGGCGAACCCTCCGGGGCGAACCACGTCGCCGATCACGTAGACCAAACCGGCGCGACTCACCAGAACTGTGTCTCCCGGAGATAAGTCGGGATTGTGCTCGACTTTTGCGTCCAGGCCGCTGGGGTCCAGCACGACAGCGTGCGCGGTGTGCGGATCGTCGCGATGCACGACAGTGACGAGGCGTCCAGCGTTCTGAGACAAGCCTGAAGCGGCCGAGATGAGGTCCAGCAGACGGTGGTGTGCGGTGTAACCGTAGACACCAGGGCGCGCGACCTCACCCATGACACTCACATCCTGTCCGACAGCGGACGTGATCAGGACTGCAACCTGCGGGTGGAGGAGAAGCCCTTGATCGAGCAGCGAATGTTCAATCAAACGAGCAGCCTGGGTTTCCGTCAGGTTGATTACCTTGATTGGACCGATCATGGGCAACAGAAGCGTGCCATCTTCGGCGACACGAGTCGAAGTGCGGAACTCAGGCAGATGAAACTCACTCACCTGAACAAAATCTCCTGGAGCGAGGGGAAGGCTCAAAGGGATGGGTGCAGCACTGGAAGAGACATCGTCTGCCAGGCCCAGCGACGGTACGATGCCGTTCCATACTTGCGGGGATTGCTTTGCGCTTCCTGGGGAGGTTTGCTGTGTCGTATTCGAAGGAAGTCGGACGACACCGCTCGGCAGCCCTGACGTGTTGGGGGTTGGAGCCTGCGCATTCGACTGTAAGGCAGCTACGCAGAGAACAAGGATGACCGGGGTCGCGATAGCGGCAGCACGTTTTGTGGCAGCGACATACCGCTGCCATCGTTCCGTTGCCAGCACCCCAAAGATTGAAGCAAAGATCCCCACGAAGAGTGCGACGGCAAAGGTTAGCATCCAGTTGGGAGACACGGGTTTGAAGGGAACCCTGGCAGAATCCACGACAGTGATGCTGGAGCCATGTATGCCAGCAGCGAAGGCGGCTTCATGCATGCGAGTTTCCATGCGGGAGGCAAGCGCGCGATCAGAGACTACCTGTTCGTGCAGCACGGAGTACTGAAGCAGAGCGTCATTCTGACGCAAGCCTTCGGTCATGCGCGCCTCCATCTGCCGATGCAGGAGCTGCTCGCGATCGGCGGCACTGCTCCAACTGCGGCGGAAGCCCTCGAGAAGATTGGCGTCCTCGGTAGCGATTTGCCGGGCAATATCGGCCATAGAGCGTTCCAGCTCCAAAACCCGCGGGTAATTTGGCCCGTGTTCCAACTTAAGTTGCGCGAGTTCCAGTCCAAGCTCACTGGAGTGGCTGCGGAGTTGCATGACGAGGGATGCGCCACCTGGTCCCATTTCAGCCTGCAATTCCGGGTTGGCTGCCAGTACCTGCTCCGGGTTGCCCGCTTGGGCCTCGCGATAAAGCGCTTCCCGAAGAATGCGGTCGCCGCTGGCCGCTGCTAGCAATCGTCCCGTCTCCTCCACCTGCTGGATTGAGGGATCGTGAAGGGTATCGATTCGCTGGCCGTCCTGCGTACTCTGCTGCGAGGTGAGAAATTTATGTTTCTCTTCAAATTCGGCGAGCTGCTTTTCTTTTGCTTCCGTTTGGGCGGTCAAATCGCGGAGCTGAGTCGAGAGCCAATTCGAATCAATCGACGTAGATTCGCGGTGACCCTGTGATTCGAGACCGGTGAATTCCGCGAGCATTGCATTGACGACGCGAGCTGCCAGCACCGGATCGTTGCAGCGAAAATCGATCTGGATGAGCAACGTTCGAGGGATGGTGCGAACTCTCAGGCTTTTGTCGAATTGCTCAAGGAGGTAAGTTTGAACTTCAGGGGTGGGATTGGCCGGGTCGAAGCCGGGAAATCGCCTGGAAAAATTGCGCATGAACCCAGGTGAATCGTAGAGATGGGTCGCGTTGATGACGCGCCAGTCGAGCCTATCGCTCTTGAAGATGTCCACCATGGTTTCGAGTTGTAACGGGGTGCTCAGAATGGAAGCTGGAGCAAAGGCCTGACCCGACTCCAGAGTCAAAGACGAGCCAGGCTGAATGCGCAAAGCGATCCGTGCTGAAGCCTCGTAGCTGTTGGGGCTGATCAGGCAATAGCCCAGGCCCAGCAGTAGACAGCCGAACAAGATTCCAGCCAGTGATCGGCGCCGTTTACGGCAGAGATCGATGCATTCGCGCAAAGTATAGAACTCGCGCGCTCCGCGGTCAGACGGGCCAGAGAATTGGCTTCTTGGGACAGTTTCCGAAACGAACGAGTCCCTCATGGAACGACACCTCAGCCTGCACACCTGCGAGTTGACCAAGCACGCAAGTGCGGATTCCGAAACTATGCCGAGGAAGTACCAGGCAATATCCGCGAGCGGAACAGTTAGAGAATTCTAAGTAAGGTTAGCTCACTGCCTGCGCGTACGGGTCAGTTTTGATGTTTACCAGGACAGCGCTTTCCCATAATGGAACCAGGGAGTGAGGCTGCGGCTTATCGCGAAATTGCTTGGAAGGATCGATACCAGTTCACCGTTTGCCTCAGACCCTGCTCGAAAGAGACGGAAGGGTGGTATTGCAACAGTTCAGCGGCGAGCGAAACGTCGGCCAGCGAATGGCGGATGTCGCCAGCACGCTCTTCCGCGTAGTTTACCGGCCCTGTATATCCGGTGATATCGCGGAGAATTGCGACGACCTCGTTGAGAGTAATGCGCACTCCGGTTGCGAGATTGATCACCTTGCCTGATACCTTGTCCGCTGGTGCGTGGGCGGCAAGCAAATTGCCCTGAACTGTGTTCTCGATGAAGGTGAAATCACGGCTGGTAGAACCGTCTCCGTAGATGGTGGGGGTTTGCCCGGCTAGCATCTTGCTGCAAAACAAGGCCAGGACACCGGAATACTGAGAGGTGGGATCCTGATAGGGCCCGAATACATTGAAGTAGCGTAGCGAAACGGTTTCCATGCCGTAGACGCGGGCAAACGATCGCATATAGTACTCGCCTGTGAGCTTGGCAACGGCGTAGGGCGAGATTGGATTGGGAAGCATTTGTTCATGCTTGGGGAGGGTTGGGGTGTCTCCGTAGGCCGAGGAAGACGCGGCGTAGACAACACGGCGGACACCCGCTGCCCGTGCTGCTGCGAGCAGGTTTACGGTTGCATCGACACAGGCAATGTTGCTGGCGATGGGATCGGCCACGGAGCGCGGCACCGAGGGCAGAGCTGCCTCATGGAAGACGATGTCGATGCCGGCGCAGGCTCGCTCGGCTACTGCCAGTTCGGCCAGGTCGCCTTGCTGGAATTCCATGGCTTCGAGGCCTAGGAGATTCTCACGCTTGCCGGTGGAGAAGTTGTCTACCCCTCGAACCGATTCCCCTTTTGCCAGCAATGCTGCTGCAATCGATCTTCCGATGAATCCGGCTGCCCCGGTAACGAGATACTTTGCCAATTCTTGCTCCTGATGAGCCTGCGAAAAAGACTCATGTGGGCTCTTATTCAATGTATCGTCTCGGGAGGCCTGCTGTTCCGCATAGGGAATATCAGGGAAGGATGAGTTCCTTTTTGGTCTCAAGTGTGGTGTTCACGAGGCGAAGTGTGATGGGCAGGCCGCCAATCTGAGGGGCCACTTCCCGCACGATGGATTCGAAACCGGCGGTTTTTTGAGGGTCTTCCCAGGTACCCTCGCCGACAACGAATGAAAGCACGGTTCCGCGAGCGTCTTTTGAAAACAGGACGGTTGCACCGGAATTGTCAAAGTACTCGTCCAGGGTCAAGGCTTTACCCAGAGCTTGTGCTTCGCTGTCGGAAGCGGTTCCGAAGTAAAAGACCTCGTCTTTTCCAATCGGCGTACGACCCACAACACCCTGCTTTTTCACTTCCTGGTTAGAATTCACCAAACGGACGCGCACTGGAAATCCGCCGATCGCCGGAGCGACTTCGCGCGCAACCTCTTCCGCGGAGAAGAGCATGTCCGGCTGGTCCCAGATTCCTTCCTGTTCAACAAGAGAAAGGGTAGCGCCATCGCGATCCCTGTCGAGGAAAACGCTGGCACCAAGGTCCTGAAAATAGCCGCCCTTCTTCAAGGCTTCTCCGAGTTTGAGAGCGTCTTCCCGGGTCGCCGTGCCGGTGAAATAGATTTCATCCCGGGCGCCAATCAAGACGCGATTGCGGATGCCGTAGTAGTACATGGGTGCGAAAACAAGCAGAATGAGAAGACAAAGCCAGGTGATGCCCACACTAAATGCTTTCCATCGCGAGCCACGCCTGGCACCAGCAGACACGCCGCTGGCCACCGCCTTTCCCTGAAGCTGCGCAGCAATGGTGCGCATGGAAAGGATCAAGATGAGGCTGAAAGGAATGGAAGCGTAGCGAGGCACCAGCGTTCCAAGCCACAGTGCAAGCACGGTGGCCGCGATCCCCACCAGAAGCGTCCAGGTCGCCTGTCCCCTATGGCCCAGCCGACGGTAGTTCAGCGCCATGAGCGAAGCGCCAGCAACTGGCGCGCCAGCCAAGGTGGCTATGGCTACTGCGTTCGCGTCATAGAGGGGCTTCAAAATCGTCGAAGGTATGGATGGGGCCGTTGACTGCGACGCTTCCGTTCGCATCGAGGGCATGCTGCTTTCATCTCCTATCAACCTGGATCCTTCCCGAGCCGCGAAGTCTTTCGTAACTATTGATTGAGATGGCGAAAGACGTCAACTTGGCCCGAGGATTCTCAATCTGGGAATCTGTGCGAATACGTGAAGTCTGCTTCTTCGGCTCAAACCACCGGCCTGATCTCGACCGCGGATTTACAATCAATAGGTTATGAGCGCACTTACCAGCACCGCCTTACCGACGTTGACCGACGAACTGAAACGCAAGATGGAAAGCCGAGAAGCTCGCATTGGCATCGTTGGCATGGGCTATGTCGTACTGCCGCTGGCCCTGCTTTTCAGTAACGAGCGATTTCGCGTGACGGGCTTCGACATTGCGCCCGACAAGGTGGAAAAGCTGAATGCGGGCGGGTCGTACATTGTTCGAATTTTGCCGGAGTCGATTCGAGAGGCACAGAAAGCGGGGTTTCGCGCGACCGCGGATTATTCAGAAGTGGCAGCGATGGATGCCATCGTGATTTGCGTCCCGACGCCGCTCAACGAGTATCACGAGCCTGATCTCAGCTATGTGACAGGAACGGTAGAGTCCATTGCTCCATTTCTGCGAGAGGGCCAACTGGTCGTGCTGGAGAGCACGACGTATCCGGGCACAACGGAAGAGATCGTCGTTCCAGCACTGGAGCGAGGAAACAAAGCGGGGCTCAAGGTTTCACGGCAAAGAGAGGAAGCCGGAATCCATGTGGCTTTCTCGCCGGAACGCGAAGACCCAGGCAACGACACGGTGGCGCGCCATGATATTCCCAAGGTAGTGGGAGGATGCGGCCCGGTGGCGCTTGAAGTAGCTTCTGCCATGTATGGATCCATTTTCAGGCGGGTCATTCCGGTCAGTTCCCCCTCGGTGGCGGAAATGACAAAGTTGCTGGAAAACATTTATCGGTGCGTCAATATCGCGCTGGTGAACGAATTGAAGCAGCTTTGCATGCGCATGGGGATCGACATACACGAGGTGATCGACGCGGCGCGCACCAAGCCTTTTGGTTTTCAGCCGTTTTATCCAGGACCTGGGCTGGGCGGACACTGCATCCCGATCGATCCTTTTTATCTGTCATGGAAAGCCAAGCAATTCGATTTTCGAACCCGCTTTATCGAACTCGCCGGAGAAGTGAACACGGCGATGCCTTACTTTGTCCTGGACCAAATTGCCGCAGGGCTGAATGAGCATTCCAAATCCATCAAAGGATCAAAGATCCTCGTGCTAGGTCTGGCCTACAAGCGAGATATCGACGACCTTCGTGAGTCGCCTTCCCTGACCATACTGGAACTTTTGCGCGAGCGCGGTGCACAGGTCTCGTACAACGACCCTTACTTTCCGTCCGTGGGTCGGGGCAGGCATTACGACCTGAACATGACGAATACGCCTCTGGAGGACCTGGGCAATTTTGACGCAGTGGTGATTGTGACAGACCACACAAGTTACGATTACGCGGCGATTGTCGACCAGTCGCAACTCATTATCGATACCCGGAATGCCACCAAGGGTATTCAGAATGCGAAAATTCTGCATTGCTGATGCGTTGGGCATCGGCCAGGTGGATGCTGGTGCGTGACGCGATATAGTAGCCAGATGCCTTCTCAGATCACGATTCGCAACGCCAGCCAAGCCGATTTCGATGGGTGGCTTCCGCTCTGGCTAGCTTATAACGAGTTCTATGGCCGGTCCGGCGAGACCGCCCTGGCCGACAACGTTACCGCTTCTACCTGGGCGCGTTTCCATGACCCGGGAGAGCCCATGCAATGCATGATTGCAGAGTGCGAAAGGCGGCTGATCGGAATTGTGCACTTCATTTTCCATCGGACAACTATCTCTATCGCGCCAACCTGCTATTTGCAGGACCTTTACACCCTCACCAGTGAACGTGGCCGAGGAGTGGGTGGCAAGCTCATTGAAGCCGTCTACGAGCAAGCAAGATTAGCAGGTAGCGCTCGAGTGTACTGGCTGACGCATGAATCCAACCTGATCGCCATGAAGCTCTACGATCAAGTAGCGGAACGCTCCGGCTTCGTTCAGTACAGGAAAAGCCTGGATTAGAGGCTCTTCCCTTCCTCGACTCGCGGCTCTGAACTGCAGGCGGTTCTGAGACGAAGCGCCGCGGTGAATTCAAGATTTGCGGAGCAGACCTTTGCGGACGAAATCTAAAAGTTCTGGCGAGGACCATTGGCCGGGAAGCATCTGGAAAACTCGTTTCCCGTGCAACGGAGTGGGCAACTGGTCACAGCAGAATCCGCCGGTGAGCACCAATGCATCGGCTCTGAGCGCGCAATCAAGCAGCGAGGGTTTCCAGTTTGACGGAATGCCATTCAAAATCGCCAAGCCTAATTCCTCCTCTCCTTCGAGGAGCAGCCAATCGGGAACTAGACTGTTGGATTCCAATAGAAAGCCCGGCCGCGCGCAGTCTTGAGACCGAAGTGGGACAAAAGAAGATTCGAGCTTCATAAACGCCGCTCCGTCCTCAGCCAGGAATGCGTATTGGGCTCCAGCCGCGAGATAGCGGCCTGTATCTTTCGAGGAAGCGGGATTGTGCTCCTCCCAGATGCTGCTCCCAGGATAATAGCGGTGCGACGTGCTCTTGACCGCAGTCCAGCAAAGTTCTGGCAGGGAGCGAATCATGGCGCAGCCAACGGCTGTTTTCCCGGCACCGCTTCCGCTTCCCGAGACCACGAGTACAGCCATGCGCGCTACTCTTTCTTCCTTTTCGCGAGCCGCGCCAAGGTTGCTAATTCGCGAAGATATTCTTTCAGCGGTTTGGCGGGAGTACCCCAAAGCACCGTTCCCTGAGTAGACACGGTCTTGCCCGAAAGAACGCCAGCCTGGCCACCCAGAATGACACCCGGTCCGATGTGAGCGTGGTCCCCTACGCCGACCTGGCCGGCCAGTATCGCTCCTTTGCCAATGGTGGACGAGCCGGAGATTCCGGTGAGGGAAGCCATGACGACATCTTCGCCGATGTCGCAGTTATGGCCGATATGGACCAGATTGTCGATTTTGACTCCACGGCGGATCCGAGTCTCCTGCAGCGCTCCGCGATCGATGGTAGAGTTGGCGCCAATCTCAACATCATCTTCAACGACCAAGGTCCCCTGCTGGGGAAACTGCGTGTACGCCCCGCTTTCGCAGTCGCGCACATAACCGAAGCCGTCGGCTCCCAACACGGCTCCGGCGTGCACCACGACGTGGTTGCCCACGATTGTGCCCGGATAGATCACGACGCGAGGATAGATGCGGCAGTGCTCGCCAATCCGCACTGTTTCGCACACTATGGCGCCGGCTTCAATTCGCGAAAACCTGCCGACCCGGCATCCTGAACCAATGACCGCACACGCGCCAACCGTGACACCTTCTCCGATTTGCGCATCCGGATCGATCTCCGCGCTGGGATGAATGCCCATCACCGGGAGTTCCGTGGACAACAATCGTGCTGCATGGGAAAACCACAGGCGGGGCTGAGCGGCCGCCACGATCGCAATCGACGCGGCTTCAGGGGGCAGCGCGCCGAGACGTGTGACAACAGCCGTCGCATGACTCTTGGCGGCCATCGCCAAAGCCGCTTCCGTTTCAGCAAACACCAGATCGTCCGCTTCGGCCTTCGAAACATCGGCGACATGGCGGATCTGAATTTCTGGATTTCCTTGCAGCAGTGCGCCGCCCAACTGCGCAATCAGCTCCGCGAGGGTCACTTGGATCTCCTAATACATTCGTGCTTCGCCAGACGGTCGCGTTTTCCAGCGACGATGAATCCACAACCACTGATCCGGATAACGCCGGACCCAGGATTCTATCGCTGAAGTGCACCGTTGCGTAAGGTTCCTGATGTCCTGTTCATGGTCCGCGGAGCTGACGACGGGAATTTCTTCCCCAAAATGGAGCACATACTGTCGCTGCGCGGGTTCCCACACGAGAAATCCCGGGAGAACGGCGGCGCCTGTTTTCAAGGCGACCCGGGCCAGCCCGGACGCAGTGCAAGCCTGGATTCCAAAGTATTCGACGAAGACCCCTGCCGGCGGGGTCATATTGGTGTCCATCAAGATGCCGACGGTCTCACCCCGATGCATGGCAGTCAGCAACCCGCGAGCAAAATCATCTTTGTGAAGCACGCGATTGCCGTGTAAGCAGCGGATCCTGTTCACGAAGGTGTCGAGCAATCGGTTGTCGAGACGGCGAATGACCATGCCCATCGGATGCCCCATGAGCGAGTGGTAGAAACTGGATAGCTCCCACGCACCCAAGTGCCCAGTGACGATGAGAACTCCTTTCCCACGGGACTGAGCTTTCAGGAAATTGTCCAAGCCTTCGTAATGGATCCAATTGGCTGTGTTGTAACGGGTATATCGCTCCATCCGGCAGAACTCGGCGAGTTGCCAGCCAAGGGTGCGATACACATTGCGCAGGATCCTCGTCCGTTCCGAAGTAGAGGCTTGGGGAAATGCCAGTTTCAGATTACGCTGGCCGGTCTGGCGC
>CAILBQ010000277.1 GCA_903832475.1 uncultured Acidobacteriota bacterium
CCGGTCAGATTGTTATTCCAGCGATGATAGCCCAGCGAATATCCGGTTTGAAGTGAGTAACTGTGTGACGCGGTCTTGCCGCCGAGCTCTGGAAAAAGATTGACGTCATCCGAGGCTGAATGACTGTAGTTCAAGTTCGCATTGATACTTTGCCGCAGCGGCTGGTTCGCCTGGCTCCTGCGCCCTCCTCCGCCGCCACGGCCGCCGCCTCCAGCCAATGAGGCGTTTGGGCCAATGGCTCGAATGTAACGAATACCCGCGGAGGTTGAGTTTGTCTGCCCCGTCGACGCGAAGTAGTAGTTATACCCCTGGCTGTTGTTACTCAGGTTTGGCTGCGGAAAGAATGTCAACAAGTTACAGGCCGCCGACTGCGTGGGTGTTATGGTGTTCGAACATCCGCTGCGTTCGGCTGCTGTCGGAACAATGGCATACTGATCGCTTGGAGTGGATGCGCGTGTGCCCGACAGGGTCAGAAAGAGCGTATCTTTTCTACTCGGCTTGGTAAGTCTGGGAATGAATGGCTGGCCAATGAAAGTTAGTCCAAAATTATTCGAGCCATATACCGGCTGCGTTTCCTCCTGGCCGCTCACGGCAAAGGGCAGAGCATTCAAGGCGGAGTTATTGCCATTCCAAAAGATTGCCCCGTGAGGCTGATCCGCGCGAAAGCCACGAAAATTCCCTCCGCGCCCACCGCCGGGACCTCCGCCGAATCCACCGCCTGGACCTCCGCCGCCAAATCCAGGCCCACCAAAGAAACCGCCTCCCCCGCCCTGCGCGCGCATCGTCTCGATGGCGTCGCGCACCCGATCCATATCCACGCCCGCAAGTGGGCTCACCGTGCCCGACTGCCCGGTAATCGCCACGGATTCCGAACTGAAGTTTGAATTGCCCGCCACGCCCGGCAGTGCCGTCCCGCTGGCACTGGCGCCACCTTCCGCCGCGTCTGTTCCGGCTGCCAGCGAACTCATGAGGTTGAGGCTCTGCGCCCCGTTGGCTCCAAGCTGGCGTATGGCTTGCGCTATCTGCTGCGTCTGCCCGGCGCCTTGCTCGCGAGCATCCTGCTGCGCCGCCCGCGACGCCAGCAACAAATCAAAATTCACAGTCTGCTCATGAGAATTCGCGTTCAGCAGCGCCTCATGCGTGCTGGCCGCAAACGCAACAAACTCCGTACGCAGCACGTACCGCCCGTTTTGAGGAATGGTCATCGACCATGCCCCGGTGATGTCAGTCGTGGTCGCGAATTTCTTGCCGGTTAACGTGTTGGTCGCCGTCACGTTCACGCCCGGCAATGGGATGTTCCCTGACTTGATCACTCCATGGAGTAATCCGCCAACCGTCGCGCCGGGGCTGCTGGCGGGGCGCGCCGCAGCCGTAACGGACTGCTGCGCAACCCCTGCCACACTGCTCATCATCCCGACAACGCCTGCCATCACGCACGCGCACCAGCGCCATCGCGAAAGCAGTCGTATTTTCCCCGGCAGAATCGTTCCAATCAAGGGATCACATCCAAAAGAGGTCAGCTTCACTCGTCTGACGTACCCGCGCCGGAGAAGGTTTACAAAACGGCATATTCCCTTCCGCATGCCTTGCCGCGCTATATCTTCTCGCGTATGGTCGCCCCTCAGGCCCCGAAGCCGGGCTCGCCAGGCCGTACACTCAGGCATGGCTTCGACGTCGCCAGTCCCTGTTACAACCGGCCGCAAGCATGCACCTCGTTTCACGATCGAGCCGGTTACGCAAGAGTCCGCGCCAACGACCATCGACGCCGCGCGGAAGCTCCTCCTCGAATACGGCCGCTTTGTCGCGTCGCAAGCCGGCGTGGCCGGATTCTGCTACGGAACCCTCAAGCAGGAAGCAGCCGCGCTTCCTGCCAGTTATGGAAGCCAGCAGGGCAACGCCGGCGCCCTCATTGCACGTCTCGCCGCGCCCTCTGGAAAGAGTTCACCATGGGTGGGCTTCGTCGCCTGGCGAACCCTGCCCGCCCCGGAACTGGCAGACGCATGGGAAATCAAGCGCCTGTGGGTTCGTCCCGCCGGGCGCGGCGCCGGCATCGGTCGCGCACTCATCGAATCCATCCTGCAGCGCGCCAAAGCCGCTGGAAAATCAAGACTTCTCCTGGACACCGCGCCCGACTCCATGGCCGCCGCCCACAAGCTCTACCTCGATCTCGGATTCACACCCTGCGCACCTTACACCCCGCGCCCCACGCCGGGAATCATCTACCTGCAAAAGCCCCTCTGAGCCGCCCAGAAATTTCTTGCTTTCGCCTATCGCCCATGTTAACTATTGAAGCAACACCTCTGCAGTTGCGACCCACGGATTTTTGAGGCTCGGGCGCATGAGTTACGGGGCTCTTACCATGAAAATCGGGACAACGATTCGCGGTCACCGCCTGCAAAAAGGCCTCTCCCAGGGCGATATCGAGAAGAAGACAGGCCTGTTGCGCTGCTACCTGTCCCGCGTGGAAAACGGCCATACCGTTCCATCGCTCGACACGCTGTCCAAGATCGCCCAGGCGCTCGACCTGCCCATCTCGCAATTTTTTGCCGAAGATTCGCTGAACCGCGAACTCAATACCCAGAAGCTGTCCGACGACGAATTGCGCTTTCTCACGCAAATTCGCCGGTATTCGACGAATTTGAATGAAAGCGACCGCAAGCTGCTCCTTGCCATGGTCAAGAAATTTGCCGCCACCGCGGTGCGCTGAGCCGAGCGTCGATTCGTCCGGCAATCAGCGATCGAGAAAGTACGACGCCGGGTAGAAGTTACTCAGGAAAAATCCAAACAGCACAAGCACCCCGGTCACCAGCCCCACAGCCACCCTGCGGCGCATCAGGAAAAGCTCGCGCGGTGATCCCAGCAGCGGCACCATGGGCAGCGCAAACAGCACCCCGCCCAGCAATCCACCCAGGTGCGCCATGTTGTCGATATTGACACCCAGGTTGAACTGCCCGCTGCCAAATCCGATCACAAAATTCAGCACCGCAAAGTAAATCACCGACTTACGCAGTCCTGCCAGATCCTTGGGCGGAATGGGCAGCCGCGGCGACTTCAGCAGCACAATCAGCACACCCGCGATCCCAAACACCGCGCCCGACGCTCCCGCCCCCGCCGACCCCCAGTGGCCGTTCCAGGTATTGACGCCGATCGACAGCAAATTCCCCGCCGCTCCCGACAAGATATACGCGGCGAACAAGCCAAAAGGCCCGATCAGCGGCTCGCCCAGCAAGCCAAGGTTCCAAAGGCACCACATATTCGTCGCCAGGTGAATGATCCCGACGTGCACGAACATGGCCGTCACCACGCGCCACCATTCGCCGC
>CAILBQ010000278.1 GCA_903832475.1 uncultured Acidobacteriota bacterium
GCAACTCCTACACTCCATACTCAGGCCCCCTCGGAGGTGGTAAGTGGTAGTGAAAACGCAAGACGGTCATCGCGGTGTTCCCAAGACTCTGGGCCTGCACGTCGGCACCCACAATGCCCGGCGCTTCTTCCCAACAAGTGCAACTGCAGTCGAACTGCACCTCGACCACCTCGTCATTGTCTGCCCGCTTCATCCAACCTTCTGGCAAGGGCAGCCGGAAATCTATGATGAGCGGCTCAGCAGCTGGCTTCACTCCAAGCGCGACAGCGGCAAGCTGAGCGCCCAGCCCTCCCCCATCACCCTCATTCCGCTCAAAGAAGGCTGTTTCCGCGTTCTGCTCATGCACGAAGAGCGCAAAGACCCGCTCCGGCTTGGCCCGAACACCCAGGTGACCAAGGTTGAAGTAATCGGCCCCATTGAAAGCGGGCAGCAAATCTCCGTGGAAGGTGCCGCCCCCGCGCCAAGCCAACTGCAACGGGTTGCTAAACTGAAGGGTCATGATCATCCAGCCCTTGCAGCGAACTATTGAGCACTACGTCAGCCATCCTGAACTGGGAACCGACTTCACCGTACAAGCCAAGGCGCTGGCAGCTTTCTTTGATCTACGCGAACGACTCGAAGCCGGCGAATTACGCGCCGCCGAGCCTGACCCAGGCACCCCCACCGGCTGGCGCGTCAATCCCTGGGTAAAACAAGGCATCCTGCTCGGCTTTCGTCTCGGCGTACTCGAACAATCCGGCAGTGGCGGCCTCTCCTTCGTCGACAAGAACACCTACCCTGCCCGGCACTTCTCGGCCCAGGACGGCGTTCGCGTCGTCCCCGGCGGCTCCAGCATCCGCGCTGGAGCCTTCGTCGCTCGCTCCGTCGTCTGCATGCCCCCCATGTACATCAACGTCGGCGCCTACGTCAGCGATGGCGCCATGGTGGATTCTCACGCCCTGGTCGGCAGTTGCGCCCAGATCGGCAAGCGCGTCCATCTCAGCGCCGCAGCCCAGATTGGCGGCGTCCTCGAGCCGGTCAACGCCAGCCCCGTCATCATCGAAGACGACGTGCTGGTCGGCGGCAACTGCGGGGTCTACGAGGGTGGCGTCATCCGCAAAGGCGCAGTCCTCGCCGCCGGCACTATCCTCACCCGCGGCACCCCCGTCTTCGACCTCGTGCGCGGCGAAATCCTGCGCGCCACCCCGGAAGCTCCGCTCATCATCCCCGAAAACGCCGTCGTCGTTCCCGGCTCACGGGCCGTTGGCAAGGGCAAGGGCGCCGAATGGGGCCTCAGCCTCTACGCCGCCGTCATCGTCAAGTACCGCGACGAAAAAACCGACCTCTCCACCACCCTCGAAGACCTTCTCCGCTGAATCTGTCTCGTCCGCAGAGCCCGGCGTTGCGGCGTCTGAATTTCCATTGACAATCTACCCATAGATAATCTATCTATCTGGCATGGCGAAGAAGTCTGACCTCCTCCCTGGAACCCTCGACATGCTCATCCTCAAGACCCTGACCCGCGCCCCGCTGCACGGCTACGGCATTGCGCTCTCTATCAAGCGCATTTCCGACGAAGTTCTCCAGGTCGAAGAAGGCTCCCTCTACCCCGCCCTGCAACGCCTCCTCCTGCAAGGCTGGGTCAAGGCCGAGTGGAAACAGACCGAAACCAACCGCCGCGCCCGCTACTACACCCTGACCGAAACCGGCCGCAAGCAGCTTGGCCTCGAATTGTCTGAATTCGATCGCATGATCGCCGCCATCACCCGCGTCCTGCGCGAAGCCTAGTTGACCTCACGGCGAAAGGAGAAAACGATGGATCGAATCGCCAGCCTGCTCCGCAAGCTCATCCTGCTCCTCCGCCGCGACCGCTTCCGCAGCGAACTCGACGAAGAAATGGCCTTTCATCGCGCCCAGGCCGAGCATGACTTCCTCGCCGCCGGCATGTCTCCCCAGGCCGCCCGCACCGCCGCCGCCCGCCAGTTCGGCAACCCCACTCACCTCAAGGAGCGCAGCGTGGAAATCATCAACTTCCGTTTCGAAACCATCGCCCAGGATCTTCGCTTCGCCCTTCGCCAGCTGCGCAAGAACCCCGGTTTCGCCCTCACCGCCCTGCTCGTGATGGCTGTCGGCATCGGCGCCATCTTCGCCTTTGTCGACGCCGCCCTGATCAAGCCGCTCCCCTATCGCGAACCAAACCGCATCGCCGCCGTCACCGAGACCGTCAAAATGATGGGCCGCGCCAACCTTTCCTATCCCGACTACGTTGACTGGAAGCAAACGAACACTGTCTTCAGCTCGTTGGACATCTACGGCGGCGGCGGTGACCTGCTCAATCTCCCTTCCGCAACCCTTCCCGTCTCCAGCCTGCGCGTCAGCGACGGATTTTTTCGCACCCTCGGCGTCACCCCCATGCTCGGACGCGACTTCCGCCCTGGGGAAGATCTCCCCAATACCGCGGCCATCGTCATCCTCAGCTTTGAAGGATGGAAGAAATGGTTCGCCGGGCGTCCCGACGTCATCGGCCAGAAGGTCACTCTCAGCGGCGTTCCCCACACGGTGATCGGAGTCCTCCCCCAGAGTTTCGAGTTCGCCCCGCGCGGGGCAACCCAGTTCTACAAGCCCTTCCAGGCCCGAGGCGAATGCGACCTGCGGCGTAGCTGCCACGGCCTGGAAGGCATCGCCCGCCTCAAGGATGGTGTTTCCATCGCCACCGCCCGCGCCGAGATGGAATCCATCGCCGCCCAGCTGGAGCGTCAGTATCCAGGCGACAACCGCGGCCAGGGCGCTTCCGTCGAACCGCTCTCAGAAATCATTGTCGGCGACGTCCGTCCCATCCTGCTTACCCTGCTCGCCGGAGCCGCTCTGCTGCTGATCATCGCCTGCGTGAACGTGGCCAGCCTCTTGCTGGTGCGGTCCGAGAGCCGCCGTCAGGAGATCAGCATCCGCGGCGCCCTGGGTGCGTCGCGATCACGGTTAATTCGCCAGTTCGCCGTCGAAGCGTTCATCCTGGTGCTGCTGGGCGGAGCTCTCGGCGTGGCCGCGGCCGACGGTGTTATCCACCTGCTCACCGCCCTCATTTCCCAATTCATGATCGGGCGCGTTCCCTATCTTCATGGCCTCGGCCTCAGCGCGCATAGCCTGGAGTTCGCCGCCGCCGTGAGTCTCCTCTCCCTCGCCCTCTTCGTCCTCACCCCGACGCTCCGTCTGCCTCTTCAAGCCATACATCAGGGCCTCGCGGAAGGCACACGCGGCGGCGGTAGCCGTTTATGGCGACGGCTCGGCTCCAACCTCGTCGTCCTCGAACTCACCATCGCCGTGGTCTTGCTGGTCTCGGCCGGTCTGCTCGGCAAGAGCTTCTACCGACTGCTCCATGTCGATCTGAATTTCCAGCCCGATCACCTCGCCGTGGTCGGCGTCATGGTCCCTGAAGTCGCCTACCCCAAAGATCAGAACATGATCCCTCTGCAGCGCCAGATCCTGGCTCGCGTCACTGCCCTGCCCGGCGTCGAATCGGCCGCTCTAGCCAGTGACTATCCGGTCGACTTCAACGGCGATACCGACTGGATCCGCTTCGTTGGCCGCCCCTACAACGGCGA
>CAILBQ010000279.1 GCA_903832475.1 uncultured Acidobacteriota bacterium
CGCACAAGCTGTGGCCGCTTTGCTTGCGGCTTGGGGGATGACGGTGAGCAGGAAAGAGTCGGCCTCCCAACCCCGCCGCTCCGAGCGGTATGAGCAATAGATCTTCCACGTCTCTCCACCTAGCCGCTTTAATTCACAACCCGGACATATCCTGCGTATTGAACATTGAATACTTGGTTATTTATTCCGATTTTGTCAGCTTTTCGACGCGCCCGTCCAGCTCCAGGGTTGCGCCAGAGTTTGATTGAGGTAACGTTTTCAGGTTGATCTATGGTTGGTGAAAGGTTCGGGGCCTCACGCCCCGTCCTTCATGTGACGAGGCGTGGAATGCGCCCCAGAGCGAAGCGCAATATGTTCTGCGCCGGGCATGATGTCGGTAGGTGAACTCGGATCATCGACTTCATTTCGACGACGCGAGCCGCGATCTTGATGAGTCGCAATCGCAACGTGTCGAACTGAGCGACGCGCCACATCGAACGCTTCGGCATCGAGACGCGCAAGCCCCACATCAACCAATAAGCGCCGGCGTGAAGGAACAGTCGAAACTGATTGGCGGTCGCCTTCGTGCAGGACGTGCGATCCGCCGCCAGATGCGTCTTCCAGGACTTGATGTGGTTTTCGGCTTGGCCGCGTCGGCAATAAAGCTCTTCGTAGAGCCGGCGCGCGTTGCCCTTTGTCAGATTGGTGACGACGAAGCGCGTGTCGGGTCCTTCCGCGCCCACTTCAACGCGGGCGATGATCCGCTCGACGCGGCTCCAGCTTTGCGCGCCGTCCAGGAATTCCTTGAAACGGCGAAGCTTGCCGTCTCTCGGCGCGGCCTCGAATTTCGCCTTCGTGCTGGCTTCGAGATCCGCGATGCGCCGGCGCAGCGTCGAGGTCGGCGCGACACCGAGGATGTAGTCGAGGCCGTTGGCGCGACAGAAGTCGAGAACCTCGGGACAGCAATAATGGCTGTCGGCGCGCAACAGGATCTCGGTGCGCGGCCAGTGGGCGCGGACCGCGCGCAGCAGACGGCGCAGGAACGGCTTGATCTCCTTGCCGCTAGGCCGTTTGGCGGGACGAAGCACGGCTGTGACGAAGCGACCCGCGCCGTCGAAAACGACGATAGGTTGAAAACCGTATTCGTCGTAATGGGCATTGAACAAGCTCAACTGCTGGCCGCCGTGGACCGCGTCGAACGTGTCGTCGATATCCAGCGTGATCCGTTTGGGAACGGTCGAAAACGACTCGCAATAGAGACTGACCATCGCTCGGCCCATTCGCAACAGGGCGCGTACGTCGGGCAGGTTCTCCAACCGCGAGATCGTCGGCTGCGAACACAACTCCCGGTCCGAAGGCGTCAAATCGAGCGCCATTTTGAACATCGGATCGCTACGCAGCGAGTCCGCGTCGTTACCGTCCTCATAGCCAGCGCTGATCATCATCAAACGAAACCGGATGATGTCCGCAAGGCTATGCGTGATCAGTTCGGGGTTACGAGGATCAACCAAACATGCCGCGAGCCGATCGGAAACCCGAAGCCGCTGTTCAATCTCGCGCAACGCCAGGATACCGCCATCCGACGACAGCAACCCGCCATCGAATTTGACCTCGACGCGTTTGCCCGAAACCGAGGACATACCCGGTAGCGGCAGCAGGGGAGCGTTCATGGCGGGAGCGGCTCGACAAAAATCGCGTGAATCGGCTTCGGTGGCGAAAGAATACACGAAATCAATCTTTTACGCTACGAAAACCAACTTGCCGTGAATAATGCGGGCTAGGTCGCCGACGCTTGGTGGACGCAAGCCGAAACTTGGTGGACGCAAGCCGAATCCCATTCTCAAGGCGCGGAAAGCTGCTGAGTTCTTCGTCAAGATTGCGGAGGAGTACGAAGAGGCGGCGGACGGGTATCGCTCGCAGTTGTACCAGTTTGCTCAGCGCTGCTATGGGATCGGCTTGGAGTTCATGGAC
>CAILBQ010000280.1 GCA_903832475.1 uncultured Acidobacteriota bacterium
GAGATCCCGTACCAGGTCAACAAGTCCAAGCTGATCGAGCGCATCGCCGAGTTGGTGAACGAAAAGGTCATCGACGAAATCTCCGACGTGCGCGACGAGAGCGATCGCGACGGCATGCGCATTGTCATCGAGCTCAAACGCGGCTCCCAGCCTGAGATTGTGCTGAACCAGCTCTACAAGCACACTCAGATGCAGGAGAGCTTCTCCATGATCTTCCTCGCGGTGGTCAATGGCCAGCCGCGCGAACTAGGCCTCGCCGCCGCCATCCGTTGCTTCATCGATCACCGCGTTGAAGTTGTCCGCCGCCGGACTGTCTACCTCCTGCGCAAGGCCCGCGAGCGCGAGCATGTCTTGGAGGGCCTGAAGATTGCTCTGGACAATCTCGACACGGTCATTCGCATCATCCGCGGATCAGCCTCCCGCGCCGACGCCCGCGAAAATCTCTATGCCTGGGGGAAGGAAACTGAGATCATCGTCAATCTCGACCGCGAGCGCCTGCCCGGCGAAGAGCGCGGCCTGACCTACCGCCAGATTGACGCTATCCTCGAACTGCAGCTCTATCGCCTGACCCAGCTCTCGGTCGACGAAATCCTCAAGGAACTCGGCGAGATTCGCCTCCGCATCGCGGAATACGAACTCATCCTGGCCAGCGAGCCAAAACTCCGCTCGGTCATCATCAAGGAGCTCGAGGACATCCGCGACAAGTACGGCGACGCCCGCCGCACCGTCATCGTCGATGAGACCGCCGAGCTGCAGATGGAAGACCTGATCGCCGACGAGCAGGTCGCCATCACCGTGAGCCATCAGGGCTATCTCAAGCGAACGCCCATTTCGATCTATCGCCAGCAGCGCCGCGGCGGCACCGGCCGCACTGGGATGAAGACGCGCGAAGAAGATTTTGTCGCGCAGCTTATCATCGACTCCACCCACGCCTACCTGCTCTGTTTCACCAACACCGGCCGCGTCTACTGGCTCAAAGTCTACGAGATTCCCGACGTCAGCGCCGCTGGCAAAGGCAAGTCGATGGCCAGCCTGCTCAACCTGCAGCCCGGCGAAAAGGTCGTCACCATCCTGCCCGTGCGCAATCTCGAAGAAGAAGGCAAGTTCATCCTCTTCGCCACGCGCAACGGCATTGTGAAAAAGACCCCGCTGAAGGACTTCTGCAACGTCATGGCGCGTGGCATCATCGCTATCGCCATCGAGAAATCCGACGACCTCATCGAGGCGGCCATCACCGACGGCAAGCAGAATGTCTTCCTCGCCACCCGCGAGGGCCTGGCCATTCGCTTCAACGAGCACTACGATCCCGAGCGTGGTTCCGGCCTTCGACCCATGGGCCGCAACGCCGCGGGCAACAAGGGCATTTCACTCAAGAAGGGCGATCAGGTCATCGGCGTGGCGACCACTATCTCGGATGAAACTCGCGACATTCTGCGCGACGAGGCGGCTGCCAAGCTGGGCTTGACCGCAAAGCTGAATGGCCTGCGCGAACAGCTTGCCCAAGCCCGCGAAGCCTTGCAGAAAGCGCGCGAAGACAAGCGCAACGGCAAGCCCGACGATGAAAAGCTGAAGATTGCCGAGCGCACCGCCGAAAAGACCGTCGACGATTTGCAATGGAAAGATCTCAAGAAACTTGACGACAAGCTAGAGATCAGCAAGTCGCTGATCCTTACCGTGACCGAAAACGGCTTTGGCAAGCGCACCGACATTGACGAATACCGACTGACGGCCCGCGGTGCGCAAGGCGTCAACAACCTTAAGGCCACCCCCAAGGTGGGCAAGACCATGAACATCCTGCCCGTCGACGAGACTTCGGAACTGATGATCATCAGCCAGTTCGGCAAGATGATCCGGATCGATACCAAGACCATCCGCGAAGCAGGCCGCTCCACCCAGGGCGTGAAGTTGCTCAACCTCGAATCCGATGACAAGGTTGCAGCCGCCGTCGTCATTCCTCCCGAAGAAATCAAGGAAGACGACCAAGGCTCATTGCTCCAGTAGCCCCGCCACTCACTGCAAAACAAGACAGGCGTCCCGCCCGGGACGCCTGTTCTGTTTCCACCGATGTTTCCCTACTGCGACCAGTCTTCCAGCTTTAATCCCTGCACCCGGCTGAACTCCCGCACATTCGCCGTCACCAGCGTCATTCCCCGCGCCAGAGCCTGCCCCGCGATCAATGTGTCGTACTCGCCGATGCGTTGCCCGGCGCGTTCCAAGTCGGCGCGGATCTCGCCTGCGGCACGGGCCGCATCCAGATCAAAGTTCTCCGGCTCAAATTCGTCTTCCAGTAGTTGCAAAACGGCCGCTCGATTCGCCGTTGGCCGATTGCTCTTGGATGCTCCGTAAAACAACTCGAAGAGCACCACGGCAGGCAGCGCTATCTTGTCTCCCGCCACCCAGGCCGCTTCCAGGTGAGTTCTTACAGCGGGAGGGCGGTTGTTCAGCAAGGAAATCACTACGTTGGTGTCAAGCAAGTAAGTCACTCGAACCACTCACGAATCGGCGCCAATTCCTGCGGCGCGCTCTCCGGGAACGGTTCCCCGCCCATCAGCGCATCCAACTTGGTAAACCATGCCGCAATCGCATCCGGGGTTCGCCCATGGTCCGGTTTCGCTTCCAGCAAAACTCCGCCTTCCACCCGGCGAATATTCACGCTGTCACCTTCGAACCGGAACTCCTTGGGCAGCCTTACTGCCTGGCTCCGACCGTTCCAGAATAGCTTTGCCTCAATCTTTGGTTCGGAAGTCTTCCGCTCAGTGTCCATGGGTACCCCTTCCGAATGGTATACACCGTGAGTATATACCAAATTGGCTTTTACAGTGTCGTCTGGTTATCGGACCTCCCTGAACCACCCTCAACACCCCAGTTCCGGCAACCCAAACGGTATACTAAGCATGCTCAGGTTCTCCACGCACCCCGCTTATGCGCAGGAATTTCGCTGTCTTTTTGTTGGTCGCATCGGCCATGACCCTTGCCATCTTTGCTCAGCCTTTGGCTGCGGCCCCGGTGCGTTCCCATAAATCAGCCCATGCGAAAGCACATCCAGCGCGCCGCACAGCAGGGAAGTCCCTTCCCGCGGCCCGCTCCCATAGTCGTGTCGCATCATTCAAGTCCTCGCGCACAGCTCACAGCAAGAGCACGCCTGCAGCCCCGTCCAAGGTCCGCGTTCATGGCGTCGGAGTTTCCCGCAACGCTCGCCTCACACCCGCCGTCCTCCGCACCCGCCGCGGAGCCCGCATGGCTCATCGCCGCGGTCATCTGGAAAGCTCCCAGCCCTCCATGCTTCAACAGGTGCGCCTGGCCATGCCCGCGCCCCTGCGCGGCTCTCATGAATCCCTGGTGCACCAGAACGAAATGGCGCAGGCTGACGGTCTCGAGCGCATCCTCGACGACGACGATCTCGCCGACCGCATCAGCCGCGGCTCGCTGGTCCGCGTTCCTGTCTCCGGCGCCCTGCGCATCAACAACGACCTGCCGGAAAACCGTCGCTACTGCCGCCCCTGGACTTCGAAATTTCTCTCCGATCTGGCCACCGCCCACGCCGTCAAGTTCGGCGGATCACTCGAAGTCACCAGCGCGGTCCGCACCGTGGAATACCAACGCCTGCTTCGTCATCACAACGGCAACGCCGCTGCAGCGGACGGCGATATCGCTTCGCCCCACCTCACTGGCGGCACTATCGATATCGCCAAGCAGGGGCTGACGTCACGCGAAATCGGCTGGCTCCGCGGCTGGCTCATTCCCCTCGAACAAGCCGGCAAGATCGACGTGGAAGAAGAGTTCAAGCAATCCTGTTTCCACATCTCGGTCTACAAGAGCTACCTCGGGCCCATCCCTGCGATGGGTCAACCGTCGTCTCCTGTCGCCTCCGCCAGCATGCTCGCCGCCCGCAGCCGCTGACCCGCCTCCGGGCGTAGCTGAAGCATCACCCCGGTATCGATTTAGTTCGCGTGTTCACAGGCTTTCAGGGTTACAATCGCGGGCAAAGACCACGCACGTCGAAAATGGTCTTTTCGAGGCGAACACTCATGAGTTCCATGCCGGTTTCTACTGTTCCCCAAGCTCCCGTCGGCCCAGGCCTGACCCAGGGACAGCGCTTGATCTACACCTTCACCGCCCCGTCGAAAACCTTCGCCGACATCAAGCGAAACTCCTCGTGGTGGCTTCCCTTGCTCATCACTGTTTTTACCGGTCTGATTCTTTGGACGGCCATCACCGTGAAGGTCACCTGGAGCCAGGTCTACGAAAATAATCAGCGCAACGTCCCGCAGTGGGCGAAGGATTTACAGGACAAGCAGCCCCCCGAGGCAAAGGCGCGCGCCGAGAAAATCGGTCCCATCAGTCAGGAAATTACCTGGGCGCTGTCGCCCATCTTCCTCTTCATCATCGATGCCGCTGCGGCGGGCGTTCTGCTGCTCACCATCAATTTTGGCTTCGGCGGTCGAGCTCGATTCTTCGACATTCTCTCCGTCGAACTCTACGCCGGACTTGTCTCGTGGGTGCTTAAATTTTTACTCGGGACAATCGCCATCTTCGCCGGCCTTGCAGGAGAATCCTTCAATGTGCAAAATGTCGCGGGAACCAACCTCGGCTACTACCTGAATCAGCAGGAGACGCCCAAGGCGCTTTATTTCCTGGCGACTGCAATCGACCCGCTGGTGATCTGGAACCTGGTGCTGACGTCGATCGGCGTTGCCATCGTTGCCGGAACAAAAAAATCCAGCGGCTACATCGCCGTCTTCGGCTGGTGGCTTTTGATTACCCTGGTCTTGCTTGGATTTGCTTCCGCGTTCTAACCCCACAGCTAGCAACGAAAAGGCGCGGAATCATCCGCGCCTTTTCTGTTTTTAAACTGAGATTTCCGGGAAGATCGCTACTCGGTCCAACGTCGCATGATCAGCGAAGCATTGATTCCGCCAAATCCGAACGAATTCGAAAGCGCCACATCAAACTTCGCGTCAATCGCCTGATTCGCAACGTAATCCAGCACGCAGTCGGCGCCCGGCTCAGCCAGGTTGATGGTCGGTGGAATCTTCTGCTGCATCAGCGCCATGGCCGTGATCCCCGCTTCGAGCCCACCCGCCGCGCCAAGCAGATGCCCGGTCATCGATTTGGTGCTGCTGACTTTCAGTGTCTTGCTGGTGGCATGCTCGCCAAACACCGCGGCAATCGCCTGCGACTCATTTCCATCGCCCGCCGGCGTTGAAGTGGCGTGCGCATTCACGTACCCGACTTCTTCCGGCAAAATTCCCGAGTCCTTCAGTGCCGCCCGCATACTGCGCTGCGCTCCCATGCCTTCGGGAGCAATTCCGGTCATGTGATACGCATCCGCGCTCATACCATAGCCGAGTATCTCGCCCAGGATATTCGCTCCGCGTGCCTTGGCAAACTCCAGCTCTTCCAGAACCAGCATGCCCGCGCCTTCGCCCAGAACAAATCCGTCCCGATCCTTATCGAATGGCCGGCTCGCTGCCTGGGGATCGTCATTCCTTGTGGAGAGAGCCCTCATGGCTGCAAATCCGCCAATCGTCAGCCCCGTCACAGCGGCTTCGGATCCACCCGCCAGCATCACGTCCGCCTCGCCATGCTGAATCATCCGAAACGAATCGCCGATGGAATTCGCAGAGGTCGCGCAGGCTGTGGCCGTGGCCGAGATTGGTCCCTTGGCGCCGTACCGGATGCTGACCTGGCCCGCCGCCATGTTCACGATCGCAGCAGGAATAAAGAAGGGAGAAATCTTGCGCGGACCGCCCTGCATCAGGTTCTGGTGTTCCCGCTCAATGATCTCAAAGCCGCCGATGCCTGAGCCGATGAACACGCCCACCCGCTCTTCAATCTCCGGCGTTACCACCAGCCCGGATTGCTGCATCGCCTCCTGCGTGGCGGCGATGGCCAGATGGATAAACCGCCCCATCTTGCGTGATTCCTTCTTGTCGATGAATTCCAGCGGGTCGAAATTCTTCACTTCCGCTGCAAAATTGACAGGGAATCCCGTTGTGTCAAAGGCCTGGATGGGCCCAACACCGCTGGCGCCCGCCAGCAATTGGCCCCAGACTTTCTCCGTGGTATTGCCCACCCCGCAGATCAGTCCCAGGCCCGTGATGACGACGCGGCGTCTCAAGGGTTACTTGCCTGCCTTCGCGTTCTTCTCGATGTAATCAATCGCATCCTTGACGGTCTTGATCTTCTCGGCGTCTTCGTCCGGAATCTCAAGGTCAAATGCCTCTTCAAACTGCATCACCAGTTCGACTACGTCCAGCGAGTCAGCGCCCAGGTCTTCCTGAAAGCTTGCGTTCGGTGTGACCTCGGCCTCGTCGACTTGAAGCTGCTCGACGATAATCTGCTTCACTTTTTCTTCAACTGCCATGTGTCCTTCTCCTCAAAATTCTTCTGAAATTCCCAAACTGGTCTGCAAGCCTATCAACAGGTTCGAATCGCAGCCTACCATACTTCACACCCGCCCCGGCGGTATCGAAGCACACTCCCGATTCAAGAAAAGCGATACAGCCCCGAAACTCCGAGTCTACTGGCCTCTACGAGCCCCTGTAAAGCCAGCCCTACATGAGTGCCCGCGCATTTGGAGCGCTGGCGCCGCGCGAGATCCCTGCCCGCGGGTGCAGAGCCTGACAGCCCTTCGCGGCCTGGCGCGAAGACCATAGGCACAGCCACGCGCGTCCGATTCTTCCACAGCCCAGCGGTGGCAATCCCCCCGCCAAAGGCGTACATTAGGCGAAACAAGGCTGGAGGCCGCGTGAGCCCATCGTTCGCCATATTGCTTGGAATCCTGATCGGCTTCATTGCCGGAGCCGTCGCCGGCCTCTGGCTCGCGGGCAGCAAAACCAAGGCCGAACAGCGCCTGCGCGAACAGGGCGATCTTTCCTCCGGCGCCCAGATCGCTACACTGCAGCGCGAACTCGACCGCGCCCGCGCCGAGGCCGAAGCTCGCGGTCTACAAGTCCGTCAGCTCGATGCCGGTCTCGCCACCCAGTCGACCCTCGCCGCCGAACGCCTCAACTCCCTCGCCGCCCTCGATCAGCAGAGCGAATCCCTGCGCCAGCAGCTTCTCGCCGCCACTCAACCGAAAAACGTCAGGCGGAGCAGATCAGCCAGCTCACCACCGCCCTTGAAAATGAGCGCCTTAACGCCATCGAAAAGCTCAAACTTCTCACCGACGCCAAGGTCGAGCTAACCCACCAGTTCGAAGCCCTCGCCGGTAAGATTCTCGACGAAAAATCCTCCAAGTTCACCGAACAGAACAAGCTCAATCTTGACCAGCTCCTCAACCCGCTCCGTATCCAGATCACGGACTTCCGAGGCAAGGTCGAAGAAGCGCAGAAAGACGCCAACATGGGTCGCGCGGAGCTCCGGACCAAGCTCGAGTCACTCGAAAAGCTCAATCAGCAGCTCACAACGGAGGCTCAGAACCTGACCACGGCCCTGCGCGGCTCCGCAAAATCGCAGGGCGACTGGGGCGAATTCATTCTCCGTGATCTGCTTGACAAGGCCGGCCTCCGCGAAGGCGAACAGTACACCTTCCAGGAAAGCTTTGCCGCCTCAACCGATGAAGACGGCGCCCGCGGAAAAGCCTTCCGCACCGACGTGATCCTCAAGCTGCCCGGCGGCCGGCATCTTGTCGTCGACTCCAAGGTGTCCCTCAACGCCTACACCGACTACTGCGGAGCCGCGACCGAAGAGTTGCGGAAATCCCACGTCAAGCTGCATCTGGCCAGCGTCCGTGCCCACCTCGACGGCCTCTCCAAGCGCGCGTACCATAAGCTCCCCGGCATCGAATCGCCGGATTTCGTCGTCATGTTCATCCCCGTCGAGCCGGCTTTCCTGCTCTGCATGCAGGAGGCTCAGGACCTGTGGCGCGAGGCCTACGAGAAGAGCATCCTGCTCGTCGGCCCAACCACCCTGCTCTTCGTCATCCGCATCGTCGACAACCTCTGGCAGCAGGAACAGCAGGCCAAAAGCATCCAGGACATTGTCGATCGCGGAACGAAACTCTACGAAAAATTCGTGAATTTCGTCTCCGACCTGACCAAAGTGGGCGAATCCCTTCGCGCGGCCGAGGTGAGCTACCAGAGCGCCATGGGCAAGCTCTCGACTGGCTCCGGCAATCTCGTTCGCCAGACAGAAATGCTCAAGAAAGCCGGCATTCGCACCAACAAGCAGCTACCCCCAAAGCTTCTCGAAACAGCTGGCATCGGGTACGAAGAGCAAGCTGAGCTATCCCTCGCCGCCAGCGAAGAAGAGGCCCCGGCGCTCACCAAGCTTGTCTAATTTCAGGCTTCTCAGATTCAGGAATTGTCCGGTGTATGTTTCGGCTGCTGAACGGGCTGGGGCGAAACCTGTAGCTCCTCGAATGCTCCCCGCATCCGCCGCCATGTAATCTCCAGCGACTCCGGCAGCACTCGCGTCTCGCCCACCGTCGTCATAAAATTGGTATCCCCCACCCATCGCGGCAGCCCGTGCATATGCAGGTGCCCAGCCACGCCGGCACCGGCCGCCTGCCCCAGGTTCATCCCAAAATTGATCCCGTGCGGGCTGTACAGCGCGCGCAGCACTCGCTCGGTCTGCTGCCCCAGGTCGATCAGCTCGTGCGCCGTCGACAGCGGCAGCGCTGCCAGGCTCGATTCATGCAAAAACGGAATCACCATCACATGCCCGGACGTATACGGATACGCGTTCAGGCAAACAAAACAGCTCGTCCCCCGCACGATCAGTCCAACCGCCTCTTCGGCCTGCTCGGCCGGGACACCATGGGCGATCCCGTAGTCCACCGAAGCGATCATGTTGCAGAAAACGCAGCCCAGATCGCCCGGCCAATCCTCCAGAATCCTGGGCACGCCCGGCCGTACCGCTTTCTCGGCAGTGGTGACATAGTTGTAGCGCCAGGGGGTCCAAAGCAGGTCCATAGGCGCGAGTATATCCGCACCCGAAGGTTCAATCCGTCCGCGAACTGCCGGATTCACGGTCAAAATCCCCAGTTTTGCACCATAACTAGAGCAGAAAGATTGAATATCTCGTTGCAATCCCCGCCGAGGCAACTCCTTGCATTGACGTGGGTAAACAGCCGTTCTACACTGGGTGTGTACCCTGATGCGCGGATTCCCGCATATGGGTGCGGCCGCCCACTGGCCAACTGTTCTAGTCAGGTGACTCCCAAAAGAGACAGACACATCCACGAGCCAGACGTTTTGGCCCGGGTTTGCGCCACCCTTAAAGAGTTCAGACCAGAGCATATTGGATGACGCAGGTTGTGGCCGCAGACTTCTGCCGGTGCAGTACCCATGGCAGAGCCGATCACCGAGACAGGAAATAGAACGTCCCTGTTCACGGACGCGGAATCCCGGAGCTGGCAGTCATGGCAGACGTCCTCAATCTTGAAACCGAGAGCACACCCCTGAGCACCCAACTGGAAACCCCCGAATTAGAAGCCGTGACGGATATCGCCGAGCCGTCGCACGAATCCACGTCCAACCACCACGTCGCCCAAGAGCCCGTGGCCGCCGCAGCGTCTGAGATCGAAGCGCCCGTAGCTGTCTCCTCTGTTGAGACCGCCGCACCCGCTGAGACCGTCGAAGCCGCGACCGTCGCCACTGACTTGGACTTCGTTGCCCCTGAGACAGTTGCTCCTGAAGCATCTGCTCCTGCAACCCTTGTCCCCGCTGAATCCACCGAAGGCGCGCCCATCGCTTCGCCCGAGGCTGTTTCTTCTGAAACCGTCTCGCCCGAAGCCGCAGCGCCCGTCGCGGAAACAGCACCCGTTGCCGCCGCAGCGGAGACACCTGCGCCTGCAGCGCCAGCACCGGCTGCTCACGCCAAAGTGCTCCCGCAGCAGCCCCACGCGCGTCCCAACTACTCTTCGCAGAAGCCCGCGGAGCGTAAGACGGTGACCCCCGTGGTAGCTAATGTTGCCCCCTCGCACGATCATGACTTCGATGGCGGTGAAGATTTCTCCGCACAGCTCGAAGCCTTCGAGCGCGAGCAGGCAGCCGAAGCCGCGGCCGTGGAAGCCTATGGCGACTCTGTCGTCACTGGCACCATCATCAAGCTGACGGACAAGAATGCAGTCATTGACGTGGGTTTGAAATCCGAAGGTCTGCTCCCCATCGAGCAGATCCTCGACCATACCGGCGAACCAAAGTTCAAGGCCGGCGACCAGATCGAAGTCGTCATCGAGCGCGAAGAGCCCGAGGGCGGTTACCTTGTCTCCTACGACAAGGCACAGCGCCTGCGCGTCTGGGACGTGATCGAAAAGGCCGCCAACGACAAGACTCCCATGATGGGAACTGTCGTCAGCCGCGTCAAGGGCGGTCTCACCGTCGACATCGGCCTCAAAGCATTCCTGCCCGGCTCCCAGCTCGAGGTGCGCCCGGTCCGCAATCTCGATGGCTACCTCGGCACCCAGATTGAAGTCCGCGTCATCAAGCTGAACAAGAAGCGCGGCAACGTCGTCGTCAGCCGCAAGGAAATCCTCGAAGAGGAGCAGAACGCCAAGCGCTCCACCACCCTCGAGCACCTCGAAGAAGGCGCGATCCTCACCGGCACGGTGAAGAACCTGACCGACTACGGCGCGTTCGTGGACCTGGGCGGCATCGACGGCCTGCTTCACATCACCGACATGAGCTGGGGTCGTCTCACTCACCCCCGCGATCTGGTCAACGTCGGCGACGAAATTCAGGTCAAGGTCCTCAAGTTCGACAAGGATAAGCAGCGCGTCTCGCTGGGCTTCAAGCAGCTCACGCCTGACCCGTGGCTGGACGCCGTCGAGCGCTATCCCGTTGGCGCCCGCGTTCAGGGCCGCATTCTGTCCGTGACGGATTACGGCGCGTTTGTGGAACTCGAGCAGGGCATCGAAGGCTTGGTCCACGTTTCCGAAATGACCTGGTCGAAGAGGATGAAACACCCTTCGAAACTCGTGAAACCAGGAGATGAAGTCGAGACCGTGGTTATCTCGGTGAACCCCTCCGACCGCCGCATCTCGTTAGGGATGAAGCAGCTCCTCGAAAACCCCTGGGAAAACCTCTCCGAGCGTTATCCCACCGGGCAGATCGTTGAGGGCCGGGTGCGCAACCTGACCGACTTTGGCGCCTTCATTGAAATTGAAGACGGCATTGACGGACTCGTTCATGTCTCGAACCTGAGCTGGACCAAGCGCGTCAAGCATCCCTCCGAAGTGCTGAAGAAGGGCGAAAAGGTCAAGGCAGTCGTTCTCGGCGTCGAACCCGAAAACCGCCGCCTCTCCCTCGGCGTCAAGCAGCTTCAGCCCGACGTCTGGGAAACCTTCTTCTCGCAGCACCGCGTCAACGACGTCGTCCACGGCAAGGTTCTGCGCACCGCGCAGTTCGGCGCCTTCGTCGAAATCGCCGAAGGAGTCGAGGGCCTCTGCCACGTCTCTGAAGCCGTCGATGCGCACGGTCAGCCTCTGACCCTCGAACAGGGCCAGGAGCACGACTTCAAGATCATCAAGATGAACGTCGAAGAAAAGAAGGTGGGCTTGAGCATCCGCGCTGTTGGTGAAGAAGCCAGCCGCTCGGAAGTCGAGCAGTACAAGGCCCCTTCCCGCGACCGCGAACACCGCGACCGCGACTCCGGCTCATCCTCTTCGCAGAGCGGCTCCACGACTACCCTCGGCGACCTCGTCAACTGGGACAAATTCCGCCGTAACTAGGCTGATTTCGCCCCCGACCGACCATCAGAAAGGCCACCTCGGAAGAGGTGGCCTTTTTTGCGCCAGCCGTTTTGGAATTTGCAGCAGACGATTTCACCAGATCGATCTCGCAGACCCGTGAGATCAGCACGTTGGAGTTGGCCTTATACTCCGTCTGATGTTCTTGATTAACCAGCACAAGGTTGCCGCACTTGTCTGCTTCACTGCGGTCGCTTGCGCAGCTACGCTGCAATGCTCCGCCAGGCAGCCGATTTCAGTGAGCCTATGCAGCGTACTGTTACGTCCTGCCGATTGGAACAACAAGATCGTTTCCGTTTCGGCATCGTACTACGACGGCAGCGGACACGGACCTGTCCTCGCCGATAATCGCTGCGAAAGCAAAGCGCTTCTCATGACATTCGCGAAGCGATCGACCGCGCAGGCGGGTCTGGATGCGGCCTTTCCGATCCATTCGCTGGGAACCTTCGATCATGAGACCAAAGGGGTTTGGGTCGGCCGATTTCATTCGGGTGCTGACAAGTCTCGTGAGGCATTTCTGGAAGTCCAGACCATCGAAAACCTGTCGGTCATTCCCATAGACTTTTCGGCTGCTGACGCAACCCCAATCTTCACGACCCTAGACGAAATCGTGAATCACCCAAAAAAATTCGACCATCAGACCGCGATCCTACGTTCAGAATTCATTACCGATGGCGAGCACGGCTCCTTGCTTCTAAATTGCACTTCTAGTGATGACGAA
>CAILBQ010000281.1 GCA_903832475.1 uncultured Acidobacteriota bacterium
ACCGACCAGACCAGGGCAAAGGCCGCCGCGGTCACCGCGAAAAATCCGGCAATGCCTGCACGCCGAGCCGTCTCTGCCAGCCTCTCCGGAGATAACCGGCTCGATCGCCCGGGGCCGCCCACAGCCAGAAGCCGGAGCGCCACACCTCCGGCGACAAAGTTATACGCCGCCAGCGCCAACGCAATAAGAAGAACGAGACTACCGAATGCTGCCATAAAGGTTTCGCTGCTCCGTTTTTGCCAATCCGTGCGATGCCGGGTCTTGCGATTGCATGTCGTGCTTTTTCAGGGCTGCGCGCCAAGCCGGCTGATCTACCTTCGATTGTCGCACTGTCCTGGCGCAAATACCGCCGACGCCTGCAAGTCGGCGCACACCTGCGAACTCACCAAGGGCATCTTCTTTGATCGTAAAGATGCGCGCGGTGATTTAGCTCACTCGAAAGATGGAAGCTGCCGTATCTTCTTGCGTCCAGCTTAAAAAGAACTCCGAATGGAACTGCGGATTCATCATGTGAGATGACCGCCAGGACGCCGCCTGGGTTACCGCACGCCCCACTCCCACATGCCAAAATTGACCGCCTTGTCGACTGGGTAGCCAAGCACCCGCGCCAGTTGCGTCATCTGTCCGCGATGATGCGCCTCATGGGCAATCAGGTAGCCGACAAAAGACCATGCGTCGGGCTTGAAGTTTGGCACCCGGCCGGTTTCGAGCGCCGGCTTGAGAAAGGCCTGCATGGCTGCCGCGCTCTCGATCAAAGCTACTTTTGCCTCGTCGATCGATGCATCAGGGTCGAGCTTCGCCGGCAGCGCTTCCACCTTCGCCGCCTTCAGCCACATCAGCCGCACGCTGTGCATGTGCGCCGCCATGGCCGCAAGCGTCCGCCCCTTTCCGCCGGCAGGCGTCATCAGCCACGCTTTCGGGGACAAATGATCCAGCAGGTAGACGTTGATCCGGTTATGAATCGCGAAGGCGCGCAACATCGCCTCCACAGGAGCTAAGGGGACTTCCTTTCCAGCCATTGAGGCCTCCGGCGCGGCAGAATGCACACAGGATAAAGGAGGTTAGCCCCTCTCTCAACAACTTGGCAGTGAAATTCACGCGATCTTTCTGCTACAACAAGGGGTGCGAACTTTACGAGAACCCGTGCAGGTCGCCGACCTCCGCCCCACGCTGATCTACTTCTGCGTAGCTTTCCTGACCATCCTGGCGGGAGTCTCCCTGCGCTTCGTCCCCTCCAATGTGCCCGAGCTGCTGGTGCGCTATGGCGGCTCTTTTCTCTGGGCCTTCATGATGTATTTCCTGATTGCGGCGCTTCAGGCATATCGCCGCCCAAGCACGCTCGTGGCCATCAGCGGAGTGTTCACGACACTCGTCGAGCTTTCGCGCCTCTACCACACTCCAGGATTCGACGCGTTCCGCCTTACGTTGGCCGGAGCCTTGCTCCTCGGCCGCGTCTTCAACGCCTGGCACATCGCCATTTACTGGTCGGCCGTAATCGTCGCGGCTCTCTTGGATAGTCTGGTATTTCGCCGGAACCTGACTCGGCGACGGCCCAGCACGAATCTATCGCAGCGGAAATCCCTCTAAGCCTGGGAAGACTAGCTAGGCGTACTGCCGCTCGTTCAAGGTCACAAGCCGGTTCACCAGCGTCCGCAGATCCTGTGGAGATTTGGTCGAAGAATGATAAATTCCGGCCATTCCTCTGTATGCGTTCTCGGCGCCGGGATTTCCTCCCAGGATCAGCACAGGGACATGGGGCACTCTTTGCCGCACTTCGGCCGCAAAGTCGACCCCCGCAATATCCTGCATCAGGTGTTCCGTCACAACCAGGAGCAAAGCAGGAGCAAATTCGGGCGACTCGATAAGGCAGAAGGCTTCTGCGGCATTGGTTGCGCGCACCACTTGGGGAGCAGTGCCCTCCAGCAGCGACTTGCGCATCGACGCGCGTAGTGGATTGTCGTCCACCAGCAAAATTGTCCCCATAGGCTCCCGTCGCTCGAAAGAAAGCATCGTTCTCCTGCTATCTGCCTTGTCCTGATGGATGTTACTTTCGTGCACAAGGTTGCTTCGCAGGTAAAACGTTTTCGCAACGGAAAGCCCTTCGAAAACGGTCAGCCGAAAAGAAATTCCTTGGAACGCAGATCGCGAATGGTATCGCGCAGCTTGGCCGCCTTCTCGAATTCAAACTTCTTCGCGGCCTCCCGCATCTGCGCTTCCATACCTTCCAGGTATTTATCCAGGTCCGCCTGAGAAACAAACTCCGGCATGCCCTCCGCCGCTTCTTCGAGCGGATCGCCATACTCCGCTTTGAGGATCGCCGCCAGGGAATTGTCCAGCTTGCTCAGGATCGACTGCGGCGTGATCCCGTGCTCCTCGTTGTAAGCTCGCTGCACCTCGCGCCGCCGGTTGGTCTCATCGATCGCCCGCTGCATGGAGTCGGTCATCTTGTCGGCATAGAGAATGGCCCGGCCTTCTACGTTCCGCGCCGCGCGCCCGATCGTCTGGATCAGCGCGCCCGTCGACCGCAAAAAACCTTCCTTGTCCGCGTCCAGAATGGCAACCAGCGAAACCTCGGGCAAATCCAGCCCTTCGCGCAGCAGGTTGATCCCCACCAGCACGTCATACTCGCCCTTGCGCAGCCCGGCCAGAATCTTGATCCGCTCCAGCGTCTCAATCTCCGAATGCATGTATCGGCAACGCACGCCGACCTCGGTGTAGTAACCGGCCAGGTCCTCCGCCATGCGCTTGGTCAACGTCGTCACCAGCACCCGCTCGTTGCGCTTGGAACGGTCGCGAATCTCTCCCAGGAGGTCGTCGATCTGCCCCTTCACTGGCCGGATTTCAACCTCCGGATCGACCAGCCCCGTGGGGCGAATCACCTGTTCCACCACGACGCCCGCCGCCTTGGTCAACTCAAAAGGCCCCGGCGTCGCCGACACATAAATCGTCTGGTGAATGCGATTCTCAAACTCATCGAATTTCAGCGGCCGGTTGTCCATCGCCGACGGCAGCCGAAACCCATAATCGACCAGGTTGGCCTTGCGGCTGCGGTCGCCATGCCACATGCCGTGGACCTGCGGAATCGTGACGTGTGATTCGTCGACAAACAGCAGAAAATCCCTCGGAAAGTAATCAAGCAGCGTCGGCGGCGGCTCGCCCGGCAGCCGTCCCGAAAAATGGCGAGAATAATTCTCAATCCCATGGCAATACCCCATGGACTTGATCATTTCCAGGTCAAAGCGCACCCGCTGGTGAATGCGCTGCGCCTCCACCATGCGCCCCTGCTTTTCGAGCTCCGCTTCCCACTCAGCCAGCTCGGTCACAATGGTTTCGATCGCTTGCCCCTTGCGCTCCGGCTGCACCACATAATGGCTTTTGGGATAGATCGGCAGCCGCGCATACTTCTGCTTGACCGTTCCAAAGAGCGGATCGATCTGCGACAGCGATTCGATCTCATCCCCAAACAACTCGATGCGGTATGCCAGTTCGTCGTATGTCGGATAGATCTCAATCACATCCCCGCGCACCCGAAACGTCCCACGGCGGAAATCATGATCATTGCGTTCATATAGAATTTCAACCAGCCGCCGAATGATATCTTGTCGGTGAATGCGCTGGCCTTTCTCCAGCAGCAGCAGCATCCCGTAGTACGCTTCCGGCGATCCGAGGCCGTAGATACAGCTCACCGAGCTGACAATGATCGCGTCGCGCCGTTCAAATAGCGAGCGCGTCGCCGACAGCCGCAGCTTGTCCAGCTCTTCGTTGATGGTCGCTTCTTTTTCAATGTAGAGATCGCCGGCCGGGATATACGCTTCCGGCTGGTAGTAGTCGTAGTAGCTGACAAAATACTCAACCGCATTGCCGGGGAAGAATTGCTTGAACTCGTTATAGAGTTGCGCCGCCAGCGTCTTGTTATGAGCCAGGATCAAGGCCGGCCGGTTCAGCGTCTCGATCACCTTGGCCATGGTGAAAGTCTTGCCCGACCCGGTGACTCCCAGCAGCACCTGGTGCTGCTCCCCAGCCGCAATGCCAGACACAAGTTCCTCAATCGCGCGCGGCTGATCGCCCTTCGGCTGATACGGCGTCACTAGCTGAAAATCCATAGCGTCCAGTATAACTGAAAGGCGAAGAAACAGCGAAGAAACTCCGCTGTTCCGATGTTGCATAGGAAGTAAATACGACGATTTGTCTCGAATATTCCATGCCTTCTTCCCGCCTGCATGCTACTCTCGCGTCAATCATGCCTGACTATTTTGAAGACATCACTCCAGACAAGGTTTCTGTCGTTCCCGCGTCCGCACCCCCATCCGGCTTGCCGCAATTTTCAACCGCCGAGTACGCCCATGTCCCTGGTAGCGAACGTTGCCGCATCTGCAGCAACTTCATCTCCGGAGAATACTTCCGCATCAACAATCAGATGGCGTGCTCGGTTTGCGCCGGTCAGGCAGTTGCGGGCCAGCCCCAGGACAGCCATGCCGCATTTCTGCGCGGGCTGCTCCTAGGCGTAGGCGCTGCAGTAATCGGATTGATCCTGTACGCCACCTTCACCATCCTTACCCACCTGTACTTCGGCTATATCGCTCTCGGCGTTGGCTGGCTGGTTGCGAAAGCGATCATGAAAGGTTCCAACGGTCTCGGTGGACGCCGCTATCAGATTGCCGCCGTTCTTCTCACCTACGCCGCCATCTCGCTAGCGGCCATTCCTGTGGGATTAGCCTACCTCGCCCAGCACCGAACCACTCACCCGACCGTGGTTGCGAATTCCTCATCATTGTCCCCCTCCGAAACCGATGATGAGCCCTCAACCGGTCCTCCGTCGCAGCGCCAGATCAACTGGCCGGCGGTTGTCGGGCAGTTGCTGATCGCAGGCTTCGCATCTCCTTTCTTTGCACTCAGCAACCCTCTTTCCGGTGCAATTCGACTGTTTATCCTGTTTATCGGCCTGCGTGTCGCCTGGCAGCTTACCGCCGCCAGAGCGCTCGACGTCGATGGGCCGTACCCAGTCGGCGCGCCATAATCACTCACCAGAAAACTGGACCCTTGTCGACTGTGAGCCAATCGCCAGCCCGAAATTGCTCAAGCTGCGGCCTCGAACTGGACCTCGATGCCTTGGCTTGTTCTCATTGCCACACCCTGGTCCACAGCCTGCGCCTGGAGCAACTCGTCCGTGACGCCCTCGCCTTGGAAGATAAGGGCAATCGGCAACAGGCGCGCGAACTTTGGGACGTCTCGCTGACCCTACTGCCCCCAGACTCGAAACAGGCAGAATGGATTTGCGATCACCTCCGACCCACTGAGCCCGTGGTCCCTGCCGGCAGCTCCGCTCTGGCCGATGGGACTAGTGCGGCGGCTCAACATCCATGGGCGAAGCGCCTCGGTCCACTCGGCCCGCTTGCCATTCTCCTGCTCAAAAGCAAAGGCCTTCTCCTCGCCATCTTTAAGCTGAAATTTCTCTTCAGCTTTCTTACCTTCATCGCCGTCTACGTCGGTCTTTTCGGATGGAGATTCGGCGTAGGAATCTCCGTCTCTATCCTCATCCACGAAATGGGACATTACTTCGACATCAAGCGCCGCGGGCTTCCCGCTGAAATGCCCATCTTCCTCCCCGGCCTGGGGGCCTACGTCCGCTGGACCGGTCTCGGCGTCAACCGCCGCCAGATCGCCCAGATTTCACTCGCCGGCCCACTCGCCGGCTGGATAGCCGCCGCCTGCTGCTATCTGCTATATGCCCACACCGGCAACCCTCTCTGGGCAGCACTGGCTCGCACCGGCTCCGTATTGAACACCCTCAATTTGATTCCCGTGTGGGTCTTGGACGGCGGCCAGGCGGTGAAGTCCCTCGGCAGCGTGGAACGGGCCGCCCTGCTGGCTCTCACTCTCGCTCTTTGGCTGTACTCGAGCCAGGGCATATTCTTCCTCGTCGCGGCCGGAGCCACCTATACACTCTTCCAGAAAGAAAAGCCCCAAACCACCGACTGGAGTACCTGGCTGTACTTTGCCGCTCTCCTGATAGCTCTATCGGTCCTGCTCCATGCCACCCCAGATGTTCTAGCGAGCCGTGTGTAGCCGCTAACCGATTCTGCGCTCAAAGACTAGGCTGCCTGGCGGAAGCTCAGACGTATCCTGCTTTGCACCGTCGCTCACCGTCGAAGCTGGATCCTCATGATGAGGGACCGCACCCTGCAACGCCGCATGGAGCTGGTTCAGGCCCCGAACTCACACCGCATGCGCTCTCACCTTGCCGACTCCTACGCCGGTTGTATACGCTGAAGGCGGCCGCCTGCAGAGATCTTCGCGGACCGGCGTATGTGCAAGAAAGTCCTGACCGAGGGTCCACCAAACAAATGAGCTTCCCCCGCCTTGGAAACGTTGCCTTCGCCCTGATCCTAATCTGCATCCCCTTCGCCGTGCCCGGTCGCGCCCAGAATGTCGACTCCGCCATGCTGCTGCATCCCCCCGCCGACAGCTGGCCCGGCTACCACGGCGACTACTCCGGCCGCCGTCACAGCAAGCTGACCCAGATCACACAGGCCAACGTCGGTAGTCTCACCCTCGACTGGGCCTTCCAGACCGGCTCGACGGCCACCATCAAGTCCTCGCCCATCCTGGTTGACGGCATTCTCTACTTCACGCTGCCGGACAACGTATGGGCCATCGACGCCCGTTCCGGCCATCAGCTCTGGCACTACGTTTATCCGCCCAATGAAGGCGACCACATCGGCCAGCGCGGCGTCGCGCTCTACAAAGACTCCGTCTTCTTCACCTCGCCAGACGCCCACCTCATCTCGCTCAATGCCAAGACCGGCAAAGTCCGCTGGATCGTCGAAATCGCCGACGTCAAAAAAGGCTACTGGGCCACCATGGCCCCGCTCATCGTGGGCAACCACGTCATCATCGGCGTGGGCGGCGATCTCGACAACCTGCCTACCTTCGTCCGCTCCGTCGATCCCGACGACGGCAAAACCCAGTGGCAGTGGGACGTCACGCCCCCGGCAGGAACCCCCGGCGGCTCGACCGGCGGTACCACCTGGATGGCCGGCACCTACGACCCAGACCTGAACCTGATCTACTGGGGCACCGGCAACCCCACCCCAGTCTTGAACGGCGCCACCCGCCCCGGCGACGACCTCTACACCTGCAGCATCGTCGCGCTCAACCCAAACACCGGCAAGCTGGTCTGGGCCTTCCAGCCCTCGCCGCACGATACCCACGACTGGGACGCAGTCGAGACTCCCGTCCTGGTCGATGCGAATTTCAAAGGCAAGCCGCGCAAGATGCTCATGCAGGCCTCGCGCAACGGCTACTTCTTCGTCCTCGACCGCACCAACGGAAAGAGCCTGCTCACCGTCCCGTTCGGCCCCGTCAACTGGGCCTCTCACATCGATGAGCGCGGCGAGCCCATCCCCGACCCCAAGAAGGAGCCAAAGCAGGACGGCGTCCTCATCGCTCCGGATGAAGGCGGCCTGACCAACTTTCGCTCGCCCAGCTTCGATCCCAAAACCGGGCTGTTCATCGTCGATGCTCATCCCAGCTGGAGCATCTATTTCGCCAAGCCAGCCGATGGCGACTACGGCTGGGCCGGCGCCGATTACGGTGTCTGGGGCAAAGGCGTCATTGAAGCCATCGACTACCAGACCGGCAAGATCCGCTGGAGCCATGAAGTCGGCCCGGGCGGCGCAGGCTCAGGCGTCCTCACCACCGACTCCGGCCTCACCTTTACCGGCGACGCTCACGGCAATTTCCTCGCCCTTGCCACCTCGGATGGCAAGACATTGTGGCACGCAGGATCGGGCGCCGGCATTGCCAGCTCGCCCATCACCTACGAGCTCGACGGCCAGCAGATCGTCCTCACCAGCGGCGGCGGCGTACTCTTCGCCTGGAAGCTCCCCAGCCAGCCGTAAATTGCCTCTTGTGGTGCGTGGGATCGATAAGCTGATTGCTGCTGGCGCTATCGCTTCACTGGCCAGGCGGCAGAACGTTGGCGATCACAAAACTGAAGAGAAGCGGGTCGCTTCAGAACCCGCGCATGAAGCGCAGTGCCCGCGCCCGCCGCGTCTCCCGCACCACCAGTCCCACGATCAGGAAAATGATCAGAAACGGCCCCCAGAAAAGAAATCCCGGCTGGACCACCTGGTTTTTCCCAACGCTGGCCGACGATTCTTCGTGAAGGCTGCCAAACATGATCACAGCATCCTGTCCAACCGACGCATTTTCCGCCAGCCAGGTGCTGCCAAAGAAATTCACCAGGTCGTGGCGAATGGACGAATTCTCTTCCAGCCGCACATCGCCGAAGAAATCCACCACGTCATGCTCCGCCTGCCCGTCGACATGCACGCTGCCAAAGAAGACGACGATGTCATGACTCGCAACACCATGCACGTTCACGCTGCAGAAGAAACAAACCGCATCGTGTATCCGCTGGTTGGGCCCGACTTCAATCGAGTTGCCAAAATGCACAACGTCTTCCGCTGCCCTCGCAGGAACCGCGAAAACTCCCGCTGCCACGGCTAGAACAACCAAACAGGCCAGCCAGCCCGGCACGTGGACTTTGAAATCATTGAGTCTGAACACAGGATCCTCCCCACAGCACTACGTTAGCCCCTTGCGTTCTGTTCCATCCCTTAGCGGCAAAACGTGTTATGCGACACACCGCGCGCACGCAAGCAGACGCCACCATTTTAAGAGTTTCTAATCACCAACGTTTCGTTTTCGGTCAAGCATTTGCAAACCCAACGGGTGTGTCGCAACAGCGATGCACCTGGTGCAGGAACAAAACAGTTTGGCCGGAAGGATGAACAAGAAAGAGCGTTCCGTAGGCCAGCCTCGGCCAGGGGGAAGGAGGTCACGCATGCACGTTCATAGTGCTCTTGCCATTGCAACCAGCGATCGCCTGGCCCAGAGCGCCCAGGTCCAGCAAAAAAACGCTGCCGACGCCAGCCGCCGCGTACAGGATCTCTATGCCGCCGCCTCGCGCCTCAAAGCTGACTCCGCAGAGCTTGAAAAACAAACCAGCGCCGATCCTGAGAGCCACGCCATAGCCCTGAATTGGTCGACCAGAAGCGCCCGGTCCGCCAGTAGCTCAACCCGCCAAACCTACACCTCGGATACGTCCGGCAGCACCGAGGAACCCGCCGCCGCCCCAACCAGTCAAGGAATTTCCTACTGGGCCTAGCGCAACCGCGCCCCTCGACAGATCAAAACTCAAACCGCATCGCCACCTGTATCCGCCGCGGCGGCCCCACCGACGTCACCTGCCCAAAATTAGGAGAGGTTTCCACCTGGTCCACCGACGTGCCGTTCTCATGGTTGAGCAGGTTGAATGCACCGGCCGAAAATCCCAGCTTCGGCGACTCATCTTCCTTGCTCTGCGTCAGATGAAAATCATGCCCCCAGCGCACGTCCAGGTCTACGTAGTCAGGGAGGTTCTCCGTGTTGCGCGCTACCCCGTCCGGTCGCGCATTGAATAGCTGATCCCCGTACGGATCGGCCCCGGTCAGCACCGTCCACGGCGCGCCCGCATTGGCAAAAATGCCAAGCGACAGGTTGGCAATGCTCTGCCGATTGAATACCGCGTACATGCCCAGCCGGTTGCGGCGGTCATAACTCGAGTTGCCCCACTCGTTGTTTGGATCGTACTGGTTTTGCGGATACCAGTTGATGCCTTCCTGGTTCGATTCAAAGCGCGACCAGGTGTACCGCCCAAAGCCAGTAAAGTACTTGTTCAATTCGCCGCGGAACGACACATCCACGCCATTCCCCCAGAAAGTGCCTTCCGGCTGCATCTCGCGGATGCGCGCAAACGCCGGATCAGGCCGTTCCGTGTACTCCGACTGCGGAGTTGGCGCATTGATGTCGACCGACCGGAACCGATCCACGCCGCGAATCGAGTACGCGCTCACCGAGCCAACCGCGCTCTTGCCAAATCCGCGCTCGACGGAAAGCCCGTATTGGATCTGGTACGGCACCTTGGCGCCGGGCTGCAAACGAGCCAGGGAAGTCGGTTCCGCGGCCGGATCGATGCAGTTTGTGATCGGAACGCACCCGCCTTCGTTCTCGGTCTCAGGATTCAGCGAAACCGTGATCGCCCGGCGCGCTCCATTCTGGTAGCGGGCCAGGTCAACCAGCGGCCCTGAGCCGAACCGGTCGTAATACAACCCGCCGCCGCCGCGAACCACCATCTTCGCATCCGGATCGAGCACCCAGGCGAAGGAAACACGGGGCGAAAACGTCAGCCGATCCTGCGCCAGAAAATTCTGCCAGTCGTAGCGCAACCCCGGCGTTATCGAGAACCGGTCCGAAATCTTGTACTGATCCTGGGCAAACGCCCCGGCCTCCTGCTGGTGATAAACAAAGCGTACCTGGCCAGAATTTTGTGAGTAAGCCGAGGGCAGCCCCGCCTCGTAGTTCTGAAACGCGGTCGCCAGTACCGTCACGCCGTCCGCAGCCACGGTAGGCGCAAACGTGTAACTTCCGAGGTCGTTCGTATTGTCGTCCAACACCCGGCGGCTCAGGTGCGGCACGTTGGCGCCAAATTTGAAATTATGCTTGCCCCACGTCAGGCTGACCGTGTCGTTCAGTCGGAAGTTGTACTCGCTCGAGACGGAGTCGTTCTGCGCCGACCCGCCCACAAAATCCCCCTGCACGCTGACCCGCGGCGCTTCGGAAGCATTACGATTCTGATTGCGATTGCGCTCCAGGACCAGCGAAAACTGGTTCAGCAGGATGGGCGACAGCGTCGAATCGACGTGAAAGATCATGTCGTCTTCACGGTAGTGATTGGTGTACCCGCCCTGCGCCAGGGTCTGTCCGCCAACGCCTTGATTCTGTGCGTCCCAGTCCTCGTAGGAATACTGCGCGTACCCGGAATGTTTATCGCCAAACTGGTGAGCCGCGCGCGTGCTGAATTCCGTGTCGCGCGTCGGCGCCGGAACATTGGCCTGGAACAATCCCGTCGGATCTCCCGCCGTGGGCTGCGCTGTCGTGGCAATCACCACGGCGTCCAGGTCCTCCTCGGCACGGTTGAACGAAGCCAGAAAGCTGCTCTTCTTTGCATGAGGAATCGGCCCGGTCACGTGGCCTTCGTAGATTCGCCGCTGTTCGAACGGCTTGTTGGGTGCCAGCGCATTCTGCGCGTTCAGCGCGGAGTCGCGAAACATGAAATTGAACTGCCCATGGTAGTGATCCGCCGCCGAACGGGTAATGATTTCCATCTGCCCGCGTCCCGGCCAGTAATACTGCGCCGAGTAAGGATCCTGGTTGATGCGTATTTCCTGCACCGCGCTCGGCGAAACCGTGGCACGGTTCGCCTCAACGCCATCCACCAGCAGACCCGATCCTCCGGTGCCCGCTGAGCCCGAGTCCAGAAACGCGCTCATGGCCGTGCTGTAATCGTTATCAAAAATGGGCAAAGACTTTAAATCTTCAGAACTCATCACCGAGGTGTCCGCGTTTGTCTCGGACGAGGTCAGGTCTTCACTGGTGTCCCCATTTACATGAATCGTCGTGGCCAGCGCCGAAATCGGCAGCACGATGTGCAGCGGCGCCCCCAGCGACGGCGTTCCCGGTGTACCCAGCTTGACGACGGTCCTCACCGTGTCAAACCCGGCTTCTGAAACCACCAGGGTATAGTCGCCAATCGCCGGCGCGGTCACGCTGAAGTTGCCCTCGCCGTCGGAATGCAGCGTCGCCGCGACCGCTCCATTCTTGTCCAGCAAATCGACCTCGGCGTTGGGAACAATGGCCCCCGTCGGGTCGGCGACAACGCCATGAACCGTGGTGGCCGGCTTACTGTCCGGCGCTCCTATCAAGGTTGCGGCCGTGATGTGAGGGTTCACCCCACCCCCCGCCAGGGCAGGCAACGAAAACGCCAGCGCGAGAGCAAAACCTGCCACAACACTGGAACCGAGAGCTGAACGAAACAAGGCAAAGGAAGCAAAAGAGCGTGTCAAGAGCGACTCCTTAACAAAATCCTACATCCGGAGTAAAGGGATTTACCCGGAGATTCCTAGGTGTTCAAGAAATAGACGAACCGTATCCCGATTTTGTTCAAATCAGAATTCGGTTCGTTTCCTGCGAAATTTCCGCCTGGCGCCCCGAATCGCCCAGGGCCAGGGTCCAGGCCGACGCATGATCGGCCAGCGCGTCCGGTTGCGCCGCATGCAGCGTCTCAGGAGCCAGTCCAAACGTGCATCCCAGAACCCACGCTCCGGCATTGCGCCCGGTCCGCACATCCACATCCGAGTCGCCCACCATCAGCGTCTCTTCTGGCAGGACGCCCGCCTCCGCTATCAGCGCCAGTAACCCTTCCGGATCCGGCTTCTTGCTGGCAAAGCTGTCGCCTCCATAAATGCTGTAAAAATACTTCGCAATTCCCAGCCCCTCGCAAATCGCCCGCGCCGGGCCGACCGGCTTGTTGGTCAGCACCGCCATCTGCCGCGGAGTTCCGTCCGGCAGATCCTTCAACGCCTCCAGCGAATCCAGCACGCCAGGATACAAGTGCGTGTAGTCCAGCTTGTGCGCCCGGTAGTAGGTCAGAAAAAATTCAAATGCTTCTTGAAAGAATCCCTCGGAAGGATCCTGCCCCGGCGGCAATTCTCCCGGAATCGCCAGCGCCCGCCGAATCAGCATGGCCGCCCCGTCCCCGATATAGCTGGCAATCACCGCATCCGGTAGCGGCTTGAGACCAAAGTTGGTCAGCGTCGCGTTCACCGAGTTGCAAAGGTCCTGGCGCGAATCAATCAGTGTCCCATCCAGGTCAAAAACAAGAAGGCGAATCGAATCCACAGGCAGTGGGCGAAGAATGCGCAGCATGCTCCT
>CAILBQ010000282.1 GCA_903832475.1 uncultured Acidobacteriota bacterium
AAATTCGCGTTGTCCTCCCCGATGCCCATCGCGCTCTGGCGAAGATAGAGTAGGCGGGCTTCGTCACGATTGGCCAGTGGACGAAGCAACACCGCACGGACGACGGAAAAGATCGCCGCATTTGCCCCTATACCCAGCGCTAGTGTCAGGGCAACCGTAATCCACAAGGAAGGCACACGAGAGAGCGAGCGGATGGCAATCCGAAGGTCGCGAAGGATAGGCATGAGAGGAGTCCTCCGTGCAGCACCGCAGCCGCGATAAGAATATACGTTGATATCAACCCATCAAGAGGCCTGTCAAGCCCAAATTCATCGTGCCTGTTCACTTCGCAGCCCCGCCATCGTATTCAAAGCTCCGCATTTGCATCCTACTAGCAGGAGGAGCCGTGCCGTCCGTTATTGTCCCCACGCTGAATGCCGCTTCGCAGTGGAATGAATTCGCGGCCGCTCTCTTGCAGTGCGTGTCCCCTGACCAGGTCGTCATCATCGACTCCGCCTCCACGGACCGAACCGCAGAACTCGCTCACAAGGCTGGCTTTGCGGTCATCTCTATCGACCGCGCTGCGTTCAATCATGGCGGAACGCGCCAGCTCGGCGTGGAGCATTTTCGAGATGCGGACATCCTCGTCTTCCTGACCCAGGATGCCGTGCTTACCGACTCCGGCTCGATCCGCCATCTGGTGCGGGCATTCGACGATCCGACAGTCGCGGCCGCCTACGGGAGGCAATTGCCGCGACCTGGAGCTGAAGCAATCGAGGCTCACGCCAGACTCTTCAACTATCCTGAAATTTCCCAGAAGCGCGACTTCAGCCACCGCACCAGATTGGGTTTCAAAACCATTTTCATTTCCAATTCCTTTGCCGCCTACCGGCGCTCGGCGCTCTTGTCGGTGGGCGGATTCCCCTCCGACGTCATCTTCGGCGAAGACACGATCACCGCGGCCCGACTCCTCCAAGAAGGATGGAAAATCGAATACGTTCCAAAGGCCCGCGTCTTCCACTCCCACTCCTATTCGATAAAGCAGGACTTCAAACGCTACTTTGATATCGGTGTCCTTCACAGCCGCGAATCTTGGCTGGTGGAAACTTTCGGTACCTCCACCGGAGAAGGCAGCAGGTTTATAAAATCTGAAATTGCCTACCTCATGAGCCGCGAGAAATCCAGAATCCCGCAATCGATCGTAAGGTCGGCCCTGAAACTCGCTGGATACAAGCTCGGCCTGATGGAGCGCCACCTTCCTCCAGCGATTAAAGCCCGCCTGAGCATGCACCGTGCCTTCTGGTCCCAATCAGAAACCGTTTTGGCCAAGACGATAGCACTCTCTTCGAGTGAATGAACAACGCGCCAATCCGCGTTGGCTGGGCCGCCCCGGCACCCTCCTGATGGCTCCAAAGCAACATTTCTACCCGCCGCAGCAACTAATTCTGCGTGAACTTTCGCCATGAAGAACGTTGACCTGCCGGACTACCCAGTCCTCGACTCACCAGATACCAGAACCATGAAGAAGCTAGACTTGCTTGACCTGTGTCTGGTCGTCCTGCGCAGGCGGCGACTCGTTCTTCTCGCCACGGGTCTGGGCCTCCTTGCTGGTGTCGTTACCGCGATGGTCTTGAAGCCTTCCTACATTGGCGCCGCTACTATTCTGCCTCCTCAGCAAGCGCAATCCACGGCCGCAGCCCTCATCGGACAATTGGGTTCTCTGGGCTCTCTCGGTTCCTTGGCAGGCGGGTCCTCTCTCGGCCTCAAGACCCCTTCGGATCTATACATCGGCATGTTGAAGAGTCGCACCATCTCCGACGAAATCATCGCTGCCTTCCACCTGCAGGACGTGTACAAAGAAAAAACCATGTTCGATCTCAGAAAGCTGCTGGCTTCCCACACCGAGATCGATAGCGGCAAAGATGGACTGATTCACATCGCGGTGACCGATCACGACCCCAACCGCGCAAGTGAGCTGGCCAATGCCTATGTTGACGATCTGTACAAGATGAATTCGCACGTCGCGGTCACCGAGGCAGCCCAGCGGCGCGTCTTCTTCGATCAGCAGGTTGCCGATGAAAAGGTGGCGCTGCAGAAAGCCGAAGACAGCCTGCGCTCACTTCAGCAGAGAACGGGATTGATCCAGTTAAACGGGCAAACGTCAGAAACGATCCGCAGCATTGCCGAGAGGCGGGCCCGCATCGCCAGCACACAAGTAGAACTCCAGTCGCTGCTCGCTTCCGAAACGGAAGAAAATCCCGACGTCATCCGTCTGCGCCGTGAGTTGGCAGAGTTACAACAGCAACTCAACAGCCTGCAAAGCGCACAGGGAAAGCAAGTCGACCCGGGCGATATCACCCTCCCTGCCGGCCGCCTGCCGCAGGACAGCCTCGATTACGTCCGGCAATTGCGCGAAGTGAAATATCACGACGCCTTGTACGAACTACTGCAAAAGCAGGAAGCCGCTGCACGCATCGATGAAGCAAAATCCGCTCCCATCATTCAAGTGATTACTCTTCATACACAGACTACA
>CAILBQ010000283.1 GCA_903832475.1 uncultured Acidobacteriota bacterium
CACCGGCCACTGTCCCAGCCACATCCCGCACGTATGCGTCGAATCCACACCGCTGTACGCCGCCAGCGGATCGACCCCCACCATGGCAATCGCCACGTTCTCTATCTCCGCCGTCCTCAGCCCGTTCCCGCCCGCCCCCGTTACCGTCGGCATGGCAATCGCGCAATTCCCCACCGACCACCCCGCGCCCGTCCCCGCCACTCCCGTCAACCCATTCCCGCCCGGCGCGAAAATCGACCCGCTCTCTACCGCCCGGTTCACCCCGCAGCTCCCCGCCGCAGCTCTCCCCTCGGCCGGCGTACACGACACATCCACGCTCTGGTCCACGTTGATCGTCAGGTCATGCACCCGCGCATTGGGAAGTAGATTGGTCGCATCCACCGCCGTCGCCAGCACATCCTCGCCCGGAAATCCCATCAGCCCCGAAACCTGCCGCCCCTGCCCTCCCAGCGACTCCAGATGCCACTGCAGCGCATGCGTCTTGCAAATCCCCGCCGGCAGCGTCAGTGAAATCCCGTGGCCTCCCAAACCCAGCCCCGCCCCATACTGCGCCTGCGCAAAATTCAAAGCCGCCTGCAAGGCCGCCGTATCGTCCGTCACCCCGTCGCAAACCGCGCCAAACTCCTTCACACTCCGCTCATGCTGCTGGGCCCCACCGGCGCGCAAATCCTCCACCCGAATCCCCGCCGCATTCGTGAACGTATCCGTCCCCGCGTAATTAGGCGACACCATCACCGCCCCGGCCGCCGCACTCGCCGCCGTCACCGCGCTCTGCAGATTCCCCTGCGCCGTCCCCGCCACCGGCGCATACACCCCATTGACCGCCGGAGCCACCACCGGCCCTGCAAACGTCCCTCCCGACCCTGAAGCCCCCGCCACCGTCTCATCCACATAGTGCTTGTCCGCCGCCATCAGCGGCGTCGTCGGATCCCCCGCCAAAATCAGCGGCCCGGTCAGCGTTCCGCCATCGGCCGTCAGCAGACTTGCCTGCAGCTCCGCGATCGCCTGGTCCACATACGCCTTGCTCACCGCCTGCACCGCCTGCGCCGCCGGCATCACCTGCGCCTGCACCGAAGCCAAAGTCGCCGTAGCCGCCGCCGGCACAATCCAGTACTCCGTGTTCACCGTCCCATCCGCCAGGTGAAACACCGCCGTGTAATACAGCCCCGCCGGATAAGCACCCGCATTCGGCGTCAGGTTCACACTCACAAATCCATCCGCCGCGATCGTTACCGACGTCCGGCCCGCCGCCACAGCTTGATTTCCCGCCGTCGTAAAGGCAGGCCAGCTCACCAGCAGCGTCCCCGACCCCGGCGTTCCATTCGCCAGGTACACCGTTCCCTGCACCGTCGTCGTGTTCACCTGGCCATCCACTCGCCCCGCCAGAAAAAACACCACCAACCCAAGCAGCCAGACTCCCGGCCATCCCCCAGCGCGCAAAACGTCCTTCATCGTGAGCTTCCTTCCCATATCTGCTTCCACTCCCAAATCCCACACCGACCGGGGATACACACACCCGTGGTCCCAAAAACCAAAATTCTTCGTTCGACAGCCGCCACCGAAGACCCAACCACCGCCCAGTGCGACCACCGGGAGCATCCGCGGCAAAGCCGCCTCCGCGCGCACGGCAGGTGCTCCCGGCGGCAGGTTCGCCGCCAGGAACAGCTTTATCCAATCCCCACCTACGCTTCCGCGTCTGTGACAGGCGTGGTTTCACCCTGAGATTGCGTCTCGTTCAGTCCCTCAACGGAACCCGTTTCTGCCGGCAAGAGAAATTGCGCTCGCAGATTCTCCGCAAACGCCTCATACTCCTTCGCCGGCAGCTCTTTTCCCTGCCGCACCAGCGTCGCAAAGTCGATCAAAAACTTCGCGCTCCCCAGGTGCTTCAGCTCCACCACGTTGAAGAGGATGCAACGAACAATGCCCGCCACGTTGTCCTCAATCGTCTTCTGCGCTAACTCCTCCAGGGAAGGAACCTTCTGGGCCCGAACTTTCTCCGGTTCCGACCCCGCCACAGCCCCGCTCTTCCCTGTTTCCTCCACTGCCTTCTCTTTTACGGCCATTCCATAGCCATCGCCGCGCCGCCAACGACGCGACGCCTTTCCCTCGAAAAACCACTGCAAACAAAAAAAGAGAGGCGCCAATCGCCTCTCACCGCAAGATTCCCTCTCGAATGTCTTAAGACTACGCGCGTGACATGAATTAATGCGCAAAACCCGGCACACATTTAACGAACGTTAAATCAACAACATGAACCATCCCCGCCCAGCTTCCCCTCTTGACAACATTTTCCGCATCCCCACAAACACCTCTGTGCCCCCTTCATCGCAGCCTCATCGCGATGAGCGGGCTCAAGACAGTAAACCGACCCGCTCTCAACCCCAAGGTGGCCCTTATCTCTCGACACCCTTTGTCGGCAGAGATGGGAACCGCCTCACCCCTTAAAACGAGAGGCCTACTTCGAGACTGCGGATGTCCCTATCGCGACATTCAGCGGATGCCCCCGAATTCCTTGCTGTTGACATCCGACCCAAGCAGCGTTACCCTCGTGTCGGATGCCAACCCAAGCCCCAGACCGCGCCCCCGACAACGACCGCGTCGCCCTCCTCCAGGGAACCCTCGACATGCTCATCCTCCGCACCCTCGCCCCCGGACCCTCCCACGGCCAGGGCATCGCCCGCCTCATCCAGCAGCAGTCTGAAGACACCTTCCTCGTCGACCACGGCTCCCTCTATCTCGCCCTCCAGCGCCTCGAAGAAAAAGACCTCGTTTCCGCAGAATGGGGCACCTCCTCCAACAACCGCCGCGCCCGCTTCTACGCCCTCACCCCCGCCGGCCGCGAAGAACTCGTCACCCGCACCACCCAGTGGAACAAGCTAGCCCGCGCCATCGGTCTCATCCTCAACCCCCTCCCCGAGACCGCGCCCTGACACCCAAGTTCCCTCCAAGGAGCCTCCATGTCCAAGCCGAAACGCTCCCCCGAAGACATCGCCGCTGAGATCCGCGCCCACCTCGACCTGGAAACCGACGCCCTCCAGTCCGACGGCCTCGACCCCCATGAAGCTCGCCGCCAGGCCCACCTCGCTTTCGGCAACCCCGCCCTCACCCGCGAACGCCTCTATCTCCACCAGCGGGTTCAATGGCTCGACAACCTTCGCCGTGACCTCGCCTTCGGCCTCCGCTCCTTCGCCCGCAATCCCGGCTTCACCCTCACCGTCATCCTCACCCTGGCCCTCGCCATCGGCGCCAACACCGCCATCTTTTCGCTGGTCAACGCCCTTCTCATCAAATCGCTCCCCTACCCCCAGCCGGAACGCCTCGCCACCACCTACATCCAGGCTTCCGGTGAACACTCCGGCGATGGCGAAATGGACCTCGACGGCGAAGAATGGGAACTCCTCCGCGACAACGTCCCCGCCCTGATCCCCGCCATCTCCAGCGGCATCACCTCCGGCGTCAACCTCCAGGCCCAAAGCCTCCCCGCCCCGTCCCAGCCACGGTCGGCTCTCGGCTCAGCTTCCCACGCCACTGCCGGCCCAACGTCCGGTCAAATCGTCCAGTACCTCCACGCAG
>CAILBQ010000284.1 GCA_903832475.1 uncultured Acidobacteriota bacterium
ATGATGCCGGCGGTGAGGCAGGCGAGGACGATGCCTCCCGTTCCGAGATTCAGGAGAAACTTGCGTCCCTTGCGGTCGACGAGAGCCACGCCGACCAGGGTCATAACACAGTTCAATACCTTGACGAAGACATCGCCCTGGGTGGCGTGGCTTGCGGTCATGCCGGCCTGCTTGAGGATGATGACGAGATAGCCGAGGACGGAGTTGATGCCGGTGGTTTGGTTGAGCGACAGCACGACGCAGGCCAGGACGAAGGGCACGACATACTTGCGGCGGAAGAGGGAAGTGAGGCCACCGGCCGCGGCGGTTTCGCGCTTGTTTTCGGTGGAAAGAGCCTGCATTTCGGCGAGTTCGGTCTCGGCTTCTTCGGGGGTTACGGCGCGAAGCAGGGCAATTTTCGCTTCGGCGAACTTGTTGCGGCGAACCAGCCAGCGTGGAGATTCGCTTAGAAAGAATGCGCCGACCAGGAAGAGCAGCCCGGGATAGATGACGGAGAAGAACATGCCGCGCCAAGCATGGTTTTGCGCGGCGAGGATCTGTACCGCGTCGCCGGCGGCGGCGTGGATGGCGGCTTCGGCCTGGCGGGTGTAAAAGTAGCCGGTAAGCGCCGCGACCACAATGCCAAAGGTGAGCATGAACTGAAAGAGGGCAGTGCCGCGGCCGCGGGTCTTGGAACTGAGGCATTCGGCAAGATAGAGCGGGACAACGACGGCGATGGCTCCGCAAGCCATGCCCTGCAGCAGACGGCCGATGAAGAGCAGCAGAAATCCCTGGGAAAGCATGATGATGGCGACGCTGCCGACAAAGAGAAATCCGCTGGCGACCATCATGGTCTTGCGTCCGAACCAGTCGGCGAATGCGCCGGCTACCAGTGAGGAGAGCGTACCGCCGCCCAGAACGGCCGCAACGATCAGCGAGGTCTGTTCAACGCTCAGGCCGAGGGCCTTGTCGACATATAAGAGGGCGGCGGCGACGATGCCGACGTCAATCCCGTAGAGCAAGCCGCCGAGGCCGGCGATGAAGAGCAGAAATCTGCCATAGAACACCGTATTCGACGACTTTGCGGGCATGCGCAATCCTCCAGAGATTTGGGTACAGAAATTACGATTCGATGACCGCTTTGGCAAGGTTGCGCGGTGCGTCCACGTTGACGCCGTGCTCCAGCGCCATGAAGTAGGAGAATAGCTGCAAGGGCACGACCTCGGCGATGGGCAGCAAGTGTTCGCTGGCGGGCTCGACGAAAACGCAGTCCGAAACCAGCCGGCACACATCGTCGTCGCCGGTGTTGGCGACGGCCAGCACGGTGGCTTTCTGGGCTTGGAGGTCGGTCAGCAATTGCAGTGTCTTCTCGTAGCGGCGGCGCGAATCTTCTGAGTTGCGGTCGACGGTAGCCAGGATCACGACGGGAACCCGATCGCTGACCAGGGCATTTGGCCCGTGTTTGAGTTCGCCGGAGGGGTAGCCCTCGGCGTGGACGTAAGAGGCTTCCTTCAGCTTGAGAGCGCCTTCCCGGGCGATGGGGTAATGCACGCCACGGCCGAGGAAGAGGAATGTCGAAGCGGCGCGGTATTGGGCCGCGAACGAGGCCATCTGCGTCTCCCATCCTGGCAGCTGGGTTTCAATGGAATCGGCTAACTGCTGAAGTTCCTTGATTCGCGCCTGGACCTGGGCCGCATCAAGATGACCGCGGTTGGAACCCTCGTAGATGGCGAGAAGGTAGAGCACGGCGAGCTGGCAGGTGAAGCTCTTGGTGGCTGGGATGGCGAGTTCTTTGCCGGCTCCAAGGGGCAGGGAGACTGTCGCTTCGCGCGCCATGGAGGAGGTGTCGTGGTTGGTGATGGCGAGGGTTTTCTGACCCAGGCTTTGGGCTTCGCGCAGGGCCGCGAGCGTGTCGGAGGTTTCGCCTGACTGCGAGATGACGATCACTGACGGCTTGTGGGATGGGTTGCCCCCTCGGCAGCTGTATTCGCTGGCATACTCGACGTCGACCGCCATGCCGGCCAAGTCTTCGAGCGTGACCTCGGCAGCCAGGCCGCTGTGGCGGCTTGATCCGCTGGCGGCGATCAGAACTTCGCCTTCCGCGCTGGTCCAGTGCTTTAAAGGAGCCCACGCATCGGCACGAAGCATGGGACCATCGACATACATGGCCAGCGTGCGTCGAAGCGCGTCGGGTTGTTCGTAGATTTCGCGCAGCATGGCGTGGGGAAAGGACCGCATCTGGGGTGAGGCCTCCGGCATTGCATTCTTTGCAAGCAAAGACCATCATACCCACCTCGCGCCATTTTCCGGCGTTGTATAAAGCCAGAAGAGGCTCCCGCATGTTTGCTGCTCTTCTGCACTCTTTTTTGTCTCGCTTTTTCGGTTGTGTGGCCGTTGCGTTCCTTGCGCTCTTCGCCGCAACTCCAGCGCGAACTCAGGACGGTGTCCAACACTTTGCCGACCTCGGCCAATGCAAGCTGGAAAGCGGCATGGTGATTGAAGACTGCCGCGTGGGCTATCGCACCTTTGGGCATCTGAACGCAGCCCAGGACAACGCGGTGCTCATGCCGACGTGGCTGTATGGACGCAGCGTCGACCTGGCTCCTCTCTTCGGCGAAGGAAATTCGTCGCAACATCTCGTCGATACGAGCCGTTTTTTCGGCATCGCCATTGACGCCTTCAGCAACGGCGTCTCTTCGTCCCCCTCCAACAGCCCTCAACAGCACGCTACCGGCTTTCCGGCATTTACCCTGCGGGATGCAGTCCAGGCTCAATATCGTGTCATGACGGAGGTTCTTCATCTTAAGCATCTGCATGCGGTTGTCGGCTTGTCGATGGGAGGCGAACAGACGTTTGTCTGGGCTGTGATGTATCCCGACTTCTGCGACCTTGCCGTTCCGATCCTCGGTACTCCCCGCCTGACCAGCTACGACCTGGTGGTGAAGCAGATCATGGTCGAATCGATCGAGGGTGATTCGGCGTACTACAGCGGCCATTACACGGCTGAACCAGCGTTGAAGATGGCTAATCTGTTTGGCGCCCTGGTTGTGACAAGTCCGGCCCTGCGCAACCAGGAAACGCCGCGCAGCCAGCTTGCCGCGTATATTGCGCAAGCCGAGGCTCCGCAGTCGATCGACGCCAATGACCGGCTGTGGCAACTGCGCGCCATCATGCAGCAGGACGTGATCGGCGATCGGTCGCTGGCCGAGGCGGCGCACTCGACCAAGGCGCACTTTCTGGTGATCGTCAGCGGCGAAGATCATCTCGTCAATCCGCAGCCTGCGCTCGATTGGGCCGCGGCGCTTGGTGCTCCGACTTATATATCGTCTGGAACCTGCGCCCACCTGATCATGAGCTGCGACGCGGCGGCGGTTTCATCCCGGGTGCGGATGTTCCTGGCCCGCGGAAAGCTCGATTAGGCTGGAACCAGATCTGCCGAAGCGCCTTTTACGCATATCGAATCCCGATCGTGTTCACCGGACGATAGGTTTTTGCGGTTTCTAGAATGGGACGGCGTCTCAGCTCTTGACACGAGATGTCCTTCCCGCCAAACTAGTGGTAGTTCAAGTTGCGAGATGGAGGTTCACAATGCGGGACACCGCCCCCCAGGGTACTTACAAAGTTCAGGCGCTCGACCGGGCATTTGCTGTGCTTGATTTGCTCGGCGAAAGCGACGTTCCCCTCGGCCTTGCTCAAGTCGCGTCTTCCCTCGCTCTGCATAAGAGCACCGCGCATCGTTTCCTGATGGTGCTGGAGCGCCACCACATGGTGGAGCGCACGGTGAATGGCAAATTCCGGCTCGGATTGCGCCTTTTCGACTTTGGCAATCGAGCCATCGAGCAATATGATCTGCGCGATCGCGCTCAGCCTCACCTGCGCAAACTGGTTGCCGAGACCGAGGAAACCGCCCATCTCTGCATCCTGGAACAGGCGCACGTAATTTACCTGGACAAGATCGAGCCGGGCCGCTCGGTGCGCATGATTACCCGCGTGGGAGCCAGCAATCCGGTTCACTGCACTTCGGTTGGGAAGGCGATTCTTGCGTTCCTGCCGGAAGAGCGCATTGCCGACGTGATTCGGCGTACCCGGTTTGAACGATTTACGCATCGCACCATTGCCAGCGCCGAAGCGCTACGCGCGGAGATCGAAAAGACCAAACGCCGTGGCTACGCCGTGGACGACGAGGAGTTGGAAGAAGGGCTCCGTTGTATCGCCGTTCCTGTGCTCGACGCCCAGCGCCAGCCAGTCGCGGCAGTCAGCATTTCTGGTCCGTCTTTCCGGGTTACGGCGCAGAAACTGCCTACCATTGCGAACCATCTTCTGCAGTGCGTCCGAGGGATCTCAGCGGACATGGGATTTGTTTCGGCCATGCGCGCTAACCGTACCAGCCTGAGCGCCTGATAGCCGCAGGGCGACAGATGCACATCCCCGGTTGTTCTGCTAGAATTTGGAAGTTGCATTCAGCAGAGTTGCCCAACTCATGTTCGGGGACGTAGCTCAGTTGGTTAGAGCGCTGCCCTGTCACGGCAGAGGTCGCGGGTTCGAGCCCCGTCGTCCCCGCCATACAAAGCAAAGCACTTAGCTTTGTATGGGACCTAAAGTGACAAGCAAGTGACAAGCGAATCAGGTCCGATTAGGCTCCATTACTCCCGCTGGGACACCAAGAGCGTGTCAGTTTCAACCTCTCGCTGACCCACGTTGGGCACCATCATCCTTACAACCTTGCTCTGAGCGGCTCGTTTATGCGAGTTCACTGCCTGCGTGCAAGCGTCGAGCGTGATCCTGCTGTTGGTGTGCCTCAAGAGCTCCTGTACCGTTTTCACATCTTCCCCGTTTGCCTTCAGCAATGTGCCGAAGGAGTGACGGAAGGTGTGCCAACCGATGTTTTTGGTGATGCCGGCATTGCGTGCGACCGGCTTGATGCAGCGCTTCATCAGACTGTCTGGCCAGCATCGTCTAGAGCTATGCGTACGAGACTTGGCATTGGTCCGGTTCGAAAATCGCCAACCTGTTGGGGGTGCACTGCGCATAGTCTCGGATGCGATTCCAAATCGAAATCAATTTGAATTCCAGTCTTTCCGGCCACGTCTTGCCGGTGAATACCGAATACGCATAAACGGAGTACGAAAATGGACTTCTATCTCTGAAATGCAATTGTGATACTTGTTTCATACTCTATCGATTAAAAAAATATTACAGAGACAAGTGAAGCTCCGAATATCAGTTCGTACCGTTTGCGTTACCCCGGCTCTGGGGGCTTTCCAAAGCTATCCGATTGAGAACCCTATACGACCCAGACTAGAGGACAAACTTGGATGAAGGGGCAAGAAACGGCGCCACGAACGAGATGGAACATCTCCCGAGATCAGTGTCAATAGCTTGACCATCTGGAGATTCACGGGAGGACGCCGTTGAGCCAGTGCATGCAGGAAAGCCCATCGACTCGCCAAGCTTGATGATTGCCCGCACACACTCAGTCTCAGGCTTGCGAATGCTATGTTCCAAGACTTTTCTATTCCACAAGTAGTACTCAGGCTGATAGATGTTCTCATTGCCCTCGTCAAGGATATCGATATAACCCTGCAAGATCCTTCATGCATATTCGGAATCGTCAGTTAGATGGCACCCGAACAAGCGATCGGTCAAGTAAATGACGAAAGCGTCATTGAATGTGCCAGACGATATGTCGGGCCGGCGAAAATTTGGAAATACAGCCCGAAGCTCACGTCGACAAGATGGAATTCCA
>CAILBQ010000285.1 GCA_903832475.1 uncultured Acidobacteriota bacterium
CTTGAGGCGCTCCTTGTGACGGCTGCGCGGAAATCGCTTCGTCCTTGTAAGTTCGGCAATTCCGTGGAGGCTCGCCCAAAAAAGCTCCGTTACAACCTCCGGTTTTGCGCCTTGTCCCTGAAACAGCTCCAAGAGTTGGGCAAACGCGAATCGGAGTTCCGGAGGAGTTGCCGCGGCATCGAAGGGTACGCTCAGGCTCAGCGAAAACATGACTTCATACAGGGCCGGCGAGGACGCAGCGAACTCCAGATAGGCGGCCGCGACCGACTCCAGTGTCTTTCCCGGCTTCGCCCGTTTCCTAGCCTTTTCCAACGCCAGGCCAATTTCCTGGAAACCTTCGATGGCCACCGCGGCGAGAATTCCCTCGCGGCTCCCAAAATGAGCGTACAGAACGGGTTGGCTGTAGGAAATCTCGTCGGACAGGCGGCGGACGGTTACGTGGGACCATCCTTCCGCCTCCGCGATTTGTCGAGCGGCGCTGAGTATCTGAGCCCGACGTGCCTGAGTGTCGCGTTTTTTTCTTTCCGCTATCCGGCTTGATGGTGCCAAGGTTGTATCCATCCACTAAATTATATCACTGCTAGAAATTATAGCCAAAAAGAACCTGATTGCGAATATTCTTGCATCCGCTTCCAAAGTGCTGCATCATTTATAGCGTTGCTAGATTTTCTAACATAGGTAAATGGAGAGACAAATGAACACAACGGCAAGCCTGATCCGTTCGACCGATGTTTCGACTTTGAAACCAAATTCCCTGCTCTTCTGGTGCACTCTCTTAGTGCCGGTGGCTATCATCGGGATCGGCATCAACTTCATCCTCAACCCCGCTGGGGCCTCCGCTGGTTACGGCATTCCGATCCACGACCCCTCCGCCTTTCCCTTTATGTGGATCAAGGGAATTCGCGACATCTTTTCGGGGCTGGTCATCCTGACGTTTCTCTTCAGGGGAGACCGGCGCACGACCGCAATCCTCTACGCGCTTGCAGTTTTCATCCCGGTCGGGGATGGGTTTGTCATTCTGAGCCATCTTGGCTTTGCACCTCCCCTCTTGATTCACTGGGGGACAGCGCTTGCCATGATGATTGTCGCCGCGTTTCTTCTTCGGAAGAAGTAACGCTCACTCAACCGCAGGTGTTGTTCCAGGAGGAATGCATCATGGAAATTCTGAATGTCGCTGCCATACTTGTCGCTGGATTGATGGTTGGGTGTGAACTGTCCATCGCCGCGTTCATTCATCCAACTCTCAATAAACTTCCCAATGAAGCTCATCTGCCGGCCGCGAGCGCGATTGCTCGGGTGCTGGGGACAGTCATGCCCTTCTGGTACAACCTTACGCTTTTGCTGACGATCGCCGAGGTCGTCCTACGCTGGCGCCAATCTGGGGTCTTACCCATCTGGTTCGCTGTTTCGGCGCTTTTGTGGATGATGGTGATTGCCTATTCGCTCATCGCCCTCGTGCCGGTCAACAACCGCATCAAGTCCTGGGAAAATGCGACTCCGCCGGCCGACTGGAAGACGTATCGGCAGAGATGGGACATGCATCACCGCTGGCGTGTTGTGCTCCTCACGATGGCTTTCGTGTTTCTCATTGTGGGAGTCGTTCGCTGACGCACTTACGGCAAGATCTGTTTGCAGGACCAACCCAAACCATGAGGAGAAATCAGATGGCCGAGACAACATCCAAGCTCGCTGCGCTTCCCGCCGATGATCTAAGCCGTGCCCTGGCATTGACTCAGGTGGACAATCCAACAGCCCAACACATCGGCCTGGTGGGAAACACGTACACGATCACCGTCGCCGGAAAGGACACCAACGATCGCTTCTGCGTGATTGACATGCATGTGCCACCCGGCGGCGGTCCGGGGCCGCATCGTCATGATTTCGAAGAGACCTTCATCCTTCTTGACGGCGAGTTGGAGATGACATTTCGCGACGAGAAGGCCATTGTTCGGGCGGGTGACACGGTTAACGTTCCGTCCAATGCGCCGCACCAGTTTCACAACTCCTCTTTGCACCCGGTGCGAATGCTCTGCATCTGCTGTCCAGCGGGGAACGAAAGGTTCTTTCTTGAAGTTGGAGTGCCTGTGGCGACGCGTACCACGGCGCCTCCCCGACTCGACGAGAAACAGATGGCCGAGTTTCGCGAGAAGGCAAAGGCCATCTCTCCGAAGTATCACATCGAACTTCTCGAGCGAGCCTAGACAGCTTACCGAGCCGCAGGAAGGCTACGGAGGACGAACAGCAGATTCCCCTGGGAATGACAGCAAGAAAAACAAAGGGGAAGGCATCTCTGTGTGGGGAAGACAGCTAGCAAGGCAAAAGACTCTGGGCTTGTGGCGAGGTGTCTTGGAATGACTCCCACATCTCAAAATCGAGATGTGGGGCACGCAGCGAATTACTTTTTCAGCAGTGAGGGGCGGTCGATTTCGTTGCCGTCCATAAGCATGGTGGTGATACGGCGGGCGTTCCAGATATTGACGGTGGGGTCGCCATCGAGCACCAGGATGTCGGCGCGGCGACCGGGGGCGATCTGTCCCAACTCGTGCCAGTTGAATTGCTCGGAGTAGTTGTTGGTGGCGGCGGCAATGGCTTCGCGGGGGGATAGGCCGAGACGGACCAGCATCTCAAGTTCGGTGTGCAGGGAGATGCCGGGCATAGTTCCGAACGCGGGGGCGCCGCTGGCGGCGAGGTAGTGCGGGTAGGCCTCGAAGATGGCCTGGTTCAGCGCCCACAGCTTGGAGGCTTCGAGGTCGGCCTTGTGGCGAGCGCTTTCTTCCATCCAGCGGGTGGCGCTGTTGGGCAGGTGGCGCGTCCAGGAAGGAAGCGGGTAGATGGCTTCGCCGGTCGCCGGGTCGGAGGACGCTGGAAAATCCTTGGGGGAGAAGAGTTGGGCTGCCGGTTCCTTCCAGAGATTGCGATGGTCGGGAAGACGGAGATAGTACAGGCTGAAGGTGGGCATGAGCGCCGCGTGATGAGAAGCGATGAAGCGGGCGTAGTCGCTGACGTGCGGGTCGGTAGGCGGGACGCGTTCGGAATAACCGTAGGCAGTACGGCTGGCGGCGCCCTCGGGATCGTCCATGAGAGGCTGTTGCAGTTCGTCGGGGACGACGCCCAGTTCATACCGGCTCATGTGTAGCAGAGCGTCGACACCGGCCTGGATGCCGACGCGGTAGGGCGTTGAAATGAATTCGCCGTACGTGACCAAGCCCATCTGGTGGGCGTGTTCGATGATCCACTGGGTGTTGGCGGCGGTCAGGTTGTGGCCCAGCCACAGGACGCGGGTACCCAGCCTGGCGGTTTCGGTGAGTTGAAGGGCGGTGTCTTCCGGGCTGAGCTCGACAGAGTGGCCGTTGACTTCCTTGAGCTTGCTGGACCAGCCGGGGCGGCCGATCAGCAGGCTCCAGTCGTCGGTTGCGCCAACGCTGTCGAGCAGATAGATGTGCGGGGTGGGGCTGGCGTGCTGATCGATGTGGCCGCGGCGGTCATCGCCGGAGGCAACCACGGTGGTGACTCCCATGTAGAGATTGGCGTTGGCCTGGGCCTGGCTGTTCATGCCGGCGAAGCCATCGATCAATCCAGGGATGAGGAACTTGCCGGTGCAGTCGATGACGCGCGAGCCCTTGGGAATAGGCAAGGCCGCGCGCGGGCCCACGGCAGTGATGCGGCCATCGCGAATGTAGATAACGGCGTCATGGAGGTCGTTGGCGGAGTGGCCCCAGTCGGTGAAGTCGACCACGGTGCCGCCGGCCAATACCAGCGGCGGTGCGGGAAGCTGAATCTGGGCAGCCCCGTCTTTGGTTCCGTCTTTTGTGCCGCTCCGGGAGGCTGCGGATCCGTCGCGGCTACTCTCGGTCGCGACCGTCCGCGTGTGAGCGCTCGATTTGCCGCCATGGGCAGGCGCCGCACCGGCGGCCATTGCGTTCATGCTCGCGAAGAGGCACAAACTCGTGGCAAATCGGCGCGTCAACGCTAGCGACAAATCGCGCGAGAAAAATGACATCGTGAGGGTGTTCCTCTTATTGTTGCATGCGCGACTCGCTGCCCCGGACCTTGCGAGTCTCACGATTCATACAACTTTAGCAACCTGCCCTGTGACTGCCGCTTTTGGCACAGGAAGGCGAGATCGCCGGGGAGTGGAATTTGTCCCATCGACAGAGGGCAGAACATGCTGACAATCAGATGGCCACACGGTTCTGACGCCGCACTTCTACCAGGTAGGGCAGAAGCTGCGTCAGCGCGGCTCGCGCGGTAAGACCGTATTTCGCGCGCAACTGATCTACCTTGCCGTGCTCGATGAACTGATCGGGCCAGCCGATGTACACGACGGGAGTGTTCAGTCCCAGTTGGCTGAGAGCCTCCAGCATGGCCGAGCCGAAGCCGCCAGACCTGGCATGATCTTCAAAGGTAACGATGGCAGCAGAGCGGCGAGCGTAGGCTGCGATCACTTCGAGATCGAGAGGCTTGATGAAGCGCGGATTGATGACGGCGGCGGAAAAGCCGTCCTGATGAAGGAGCGCGGCGAGTTCCTGGGCCATGGGGATCATGGGGCCGAGGCCGAAGATCGCGATGTCTGCGCCTTGTGCCGGCCCGGGCTGGAGCACTTCGGCTTTGCCGATGGGCAACAGGGCGGGACGCGGCTTGCGGGCGACGCCGGTGACGACGCCGCGCGGGTAGCGAATGGCGCTGGGGCCGGGAATCTGGAAGGCGGTCAGCATCATGTCGGCGAGCTCGTCTTCATCCTTGGGGGCCATGAGGACAATGTCGGGGATGTCGCGGAGGTAGCCAATGTCGAAGAGGCCGTGATGCGTCGGGCCGTCGTCGCCGGAAAGGCCGGCGCGATCCATGCAAAAGACGACGGGCAGCTTCTGCAGGCAGACGTCGTGCACGATGCAATCGAAGGCTCGCTGCAGGAAGGTGGAGTAGATGGCGCAGACTGGTTTGAAGCCCTGGGTGGCCATGCCGGCGGCGAAGATGACAGCATGCTCTTCGGCGATGCCCACGTCGAAATAGCGTTTGGGGTGATGGGGGCGAAAGAGGTCGAGGCCGGTGCCGTTGGGCATGGCCGCGGTGATGGCAACGATCTTGTCGTCTTCGTTGGCAAGATCGACCAGCGTGTTGGCGAAGACTTCGGAATAGGTAACCTGGCCGGCGGGCTTGGTTTCACCGGTTTCGGGGTCATAGGGTCCGAGGCCATGGAACTTCTTCTGGCCGTCGAGTGCAGGCTGGAAGCCTTTGCCCTTCTGGGTGAGGATGTGCAGCAGGACCGGCTTGTTCTCGGTCTTGAGGAACTTGAAGGTCTCGATGAGGAGGGGCAGGTTGTGGCCGTCGATGGGGCCGTAATATTTCAGGCCGAATTCTTCAAAGAACATGGAGGGCCAGAGTATGCCCTTGGCCGCCTCTTCGGCCTTGCGGGCGACGTGCATGACGGCTTTGCCGCCGAAGCGTTCGATGAGGCGGGCGGCCGAGTCATGCAGATGCTTGTAGCGCTCGTTGGTGACGATGCGGTGGAAATAGCCGGCGATGGCGCCGACGTTGCGGTCGATGGACCATTCGTTATCGTTGAGGACGACGATCAGGCGCTTGGTTTGTTCTGCGATGTTGTTGAGGGCTTCGTAGGAAATGCCATTGGTGAAAGCGGCGTCGCCAGCGACGGCGATGACATGGTTGTGTTCGCCTTTGAGGTCGCGGGCAACGGCCATGCCGAGGGCGGCGGAGATGGCGGTCCCGGCGTGGCCCGCCCCATAGGCATCGTGCTCGCTTTCGGTGCGAAGCATGAATCCGTTGAGGCCGCCGGCTTGGCGAATGGTGGCGAAGTTTTCTCGGCGTCCGGTCAACAATTTATGGATGTAGGCCTGGTGGCTGACATCCATGGTGATCTTGTCTTCGGGAGTGTTGAAGACGATGTGCAGCGCGAGGGAGAGTTCGACTACTCCGAGATTGGGACCGAGGTGGCCGCCGGTGCGGGAGAGAGTCTGGATTAGGTATTCCCGGATTTCAGCGGCCAGGGATTCCAGTTCCGCGGGTGACATGCGGCGGAGGTCCTGTGCGGACCGGATTGAGTCTAACAAGGGTGCCATGCAGCTTCCTTCCGCGAAGAGCGCAACCACGCCCGGAATGGTGTCCGGGCCGGAAAATGGGTGTCTGGAACTATCCGGCGAAACGGAAAACTTTCCCTGGCGCTTATTACAGGACGGGGCTTCGCGGCAGCCAATTCATTCCTCAGTATATCAATTCCGATTTCTGCCGGTTTCGATCCTCCAGGAAAGCGGCTTTCGACTTCGACGGCATTTCCACGGATTTAGTCACACTTTCATATTGGTAATGTCAAGTACGATGGGTCTGCGAACATTCGAGTCAGTAGGGGAGATGCAATGCGAACAAAAGAAAGATGCCTGGCGAAGAAGGGTCTGCGATGGACGGTGCTGGCTGGACTCGCTTTGGTTTTTGGTGTTCGTGTTTTCGGCCAGGTGCTGGGCGGAGGATCTCTCGCCGGAGACTCCTCAGCGATGCCAAACCCCCTGGCCGACACCACGATGAAGCCGGGTAAAGCGCTGCTATTTGACCTCGAAGCCAAATTTGCCAAGGACACGGCGACAGGCGGGGGCAAGGCGTTTGCAACCTGGTTTGCCGACGACGCGACGACATTGAGCAATGGGCAGGCTACGGTACACGGGCGCGAGGCGATTGCTCGCAGCGCGACGTGGGCGGCTAAGGACTACCAGCTGACCTGGACGCCGACCGATGCGGTCATGGGCCTTTCGGGGGATATGGGCTACACATGGGGACACTACGAGGGCCACAGTCGTGATGCGGACGGGAACGCCAAAGTAACCACTGGACGTTACCTGACCATCTGGCAGAAGCAGAAGGATGGATCGTGGAAAGTGCTGCTGGACGCGAGTAATGACGAGCCGGCTGGAGCCGGCGACTGTTGCAAGTTGCCTCCCGGCATGTAAGATCGGAAACATTCCGGCGTTACACTGGTTCGGCAAAGTACCCATCCCATTTGGCGGAGGTCCGCCAAAGACATTACTTCTGTTGCAAGCCGCAGAGGCGGTTTGCTGACCCGTTTGTGCGAGAGCAAAAACTGTGCCCTTCCGCCATACTCAGAACTAATTGGTAAATGGCCTCCATGTCTGCAGTTGACGATAAAGCCCGTACGGAAATTCGAGCGCTGCCTCCGGCCGCCGATCGAGAGGCCTTTGACAGCGCTCCCGACCCGTCGCTGGACGAGCTGGTTCGGCTGGCGGCGGTGCTGTCCGGGGCGGATTATGCCTACCTGGCATGGGTGGACGCGACGCGGCTTTGGTTCAAGTCAACGTATGGCTTCCTGGCGCGGGAACAGAACCTGGCGACGAGCGCTTGCAACTGGGTAGTCGCGCAGGGATCACCCTTGCTGTTGCGAGATGTGGCGGCTGAGGCGGAAGTGGATTCGCGGTTTCGTCCAGAGGGCGTGGAGCTGGAGAATGCGCTTCCCTGCCAGTCGTATCTTGGGATTCCGCTGATTGGGCCGGGCAATCGAATTTTGGGGACGCTGGCGGTGCTGGCGATTGAACCGAACCGGTTCAGCCAGGAGCATGTCAACCTGATCGGCATCCTGGCGCGGCAGGCGGTGACGCGGGTTGAGTTGTATAACCGCACAGCGGCGCAGGAGCAGGCGCAGCGGGCCCGGCAGCGGCTGGAACGGGCGCTGGCGATTGAGCGGAATTTTGTATCAGCGACGCTGGATTCGATTCCGGCGCTGGTCGCGGTGCTGGACACGGCGGGACGCATGGTACGGCTGAACCGTCCCTGCGAAGAGCTGACCGGGCTGCGGCTGACGGACATCGTCGGACGGCAGTTTGTGGACGAAGTGCTGGTGGAGCGCGAAGCGCGCGGCTGGGCTTCGGACAAGGTGCGGCTGGCGGCGAGCGGCGAAATCGTCGGGCCTTACGAGAATCTGTGGCGGACGGAGCATGGTCTGCCGCGGCGGGTTAGCTGGACGCTCCGGGCGCTGACAGCCCCGGGCAGTCTGCCGGGAACCAGTGCGGAGGTGCAGTACCTGATTGTCAGCGGGCGCGATGTGACCGGACAGCGGCAGGCCGAACAGGCGCTGCTGACCAGCGAGACGCGCTACCGACACGTGGTCGAAAACAGCCTGGGATTTGTATTCACCTGCACGCTTGAGGGACGGCTGACTTCGCTGAACACGTACACCGCGGAGAGCCTGGGATATAAAGCCGATGATCTGACGGGGAAGCCGCTGTCGGATCTGCTGAGCAAGCCGGGCATTGAAAGCTTTGCCGACAGCTTGAAGACGGTGATCAAGACGGGCGAATACCAGGGAACGATTCCCTTCCTTCGCAAGGATGGCACCGAGCGGCGCATTGCTTTCCGCAGTCGGCGTATGGATCTGCCGGGAAGCTCCTCGTTTGTGCTGACGCATGGCATGGACGTGACGGAGCAGCAGGAAGCGGAAGACGAGTTGAACCTGATGCGGCGGCAGCGCGAGCTGATCCTGGCCGCGGTGGGTGACGGAATTTATGGCATGGATCTTGAAGGCAAGATGACCTTCATGAATCCTGCATCCGCAAAGCTGCTTGGATACACGTCCGACGAGCTGCGCGGGAAAGATGTACATGAACTGATACACCACAGCCATGCCGACGGCACGGCTCATTCCAAGGCGAATTGCCCAATCCTCCTGGGACTTCGCCGGCGCGAGGGGGTTCGCATCCGCGACGATGTGTTCTGGCGCAAAGATGGCACCTCTCTCCCGGTTGAATATGTAGCAAGTCCACTGATTGATGAAGGGCAGATAGCCGGTATGGTCGTAGCGTTTCAAGACGTGTCTGAGCGGCGACGCCTGGAGCGAATGAAGGATGAGTTCATCTCCACGGTAAGTCACGAGTTGCGCACACCGTTAACCTCTTTGCGAGCTTCGCTGGGTTTGATTTCTTCCGGTTCGCTGGACAAACGGCCGGAGAAGCAGAAGCAGATGCTGGAAGTGGCGATTGGCAATTGCGACCGGCTGGTGCGTCTGGTCAACGACATTCTCGATTTCGACCGCGTCGAGCGGGGCGGCATGCCGCTGCATCGCGAGGTGCTGCAGGCGGGCGATATTCTGCGCCGGGCCGCGGATGTCGAACACGAAGCCGCGTTGAAGGCGAATATCACTTTCCGCTTTGACGTGAAGGCGGGGATCACGGTGAATGTCGACCTGGAGCGCATTTTGCAGGTGCTGGCGGAGCTCGTTTCAAACGCAATCAAGTTTTCGCCGCCGCAGACGATCATCAAGTTGGGCGCGCAGCCGTCGGGCGACCAGGAAGTGTGCATCATTGTCGAGGACCAGGGGCGCGGTATCCCGCAGGAAAAGCTGGATATGATCTTCGAGCGGTTTCAGCAGGGAGATGCTTCCGATTCGCGGGCGCTGGGTGGAACGGGGCTGGGACTGGCTATCTGCCGGCGCATCATTCAGCAGCATGGCGGACGCATCTGGGCGGAAAGTGAACCTGGCAAAGGCAGCCGGTTTCTGTTCACTTTGCCTTCAGGGGAAGCGGAAATCTCTCCAGCCGCGTGAGAGAATGCCTTCGACTCCCTGGATGAATTGGATCAATCCGGGGTCGAGAGGGCATTTTTTGCATGGCTTCCTCCCCGAATCTTCTCAATCTACTGCTCGGTCGGCCGCTGGCGACTTCCGAAGAGCGCGCTGAGCATATCGGCCCGGTTGCGGGCATTCCCATCTTTGGCCTGGATGCGCTGAGCTCCGCAGCGTATGGACCGGAAGCGGCGTTGACGCTTCTGATTCCTCTGGGGTTGATGGGCGTGAAGGAAATTGTCCCCATCAGCCTGGCGATTCTGACGCTGCTGATTATTGTCTATTTCAGCTACCGGCAGACGATCGAAGCGTATCCGCATGGCGGCGGGTCGTTCACGGTGGCGAGTGAAAACCTGGGCGACGGTGCGGGTTTGCTGGCGGCAGCAGCGCTGATGATCGACTACGTGCTGACGGCGGCGGTGGGCATCTCTGCGGGCGTAGGCGCGCTGATCTCAGCCGCGCCCAATCTGCAGCCATACACGCTTTGGATCTGCCTGGGCATTCTGGCGCTGCTGACGCTGATCAACATGCGCGGCGTGCACGACACCGGCGTTGTGTTCATGATTCCCACCTATCTGTTTCTGATCACGCTGCTGGTGGTGATTTGCGTTGGCGGC
>CAILBQ010000286.1 GCA_903832475.1 uncultured Acidobacteriota bacterium
CATCGACGAAACCTTTAATCACTCTAGTCACTTGACTCGAGAAATGACTAGTTTTTGCATTTGGGAGACCGGTACCGGAGTTTTCCCATTCTGGTTACTGCCATTCGACAATTGATGAATGATGCTGGTTGCGATTCCAAATCCGCCTCGTTCCGATAGCGCTTGCCCCAGCGCTTCCCCGGCAAAGGATGTCAACGCGGCCGACGCTCCAGCCGAATCGTCCTCCTCACCTGACTCAAGCGGCCCAAGGACCTCCTTCATCATTGCCGCTTCAAATTCGTGCGCCGCTTTCACCAGACGGGGTTGAGGTACGTTCCCTTGAGCTCCCACAAGCGAGTCCTGTTGTCCCAGACCAACACCGAAGCTGCTCATCACATCACCTCCAGATCCGCTTCCAGTGCGCCGGTTTCCTTCATGCCCTGCAAGATCGATATGACGTCGCGGGCGGTTGCCCCGATCTGCTGCAACTCCTGCACCAGATCCTCCACCGTTGCGCCTTCTTTCAGTTCGATCCGGTTGACAGGCTTGTCCTGCGCTTGAATCGTCGCCTGCTGCGTGACCTGCGTCGTGCCTTGAGACATGGCATTCGGCTGCGATACTCTGGCTTCCGTCACGACGTTGATCGATAGTCCCCCGTGCAGAATCGATACCGGTTGCAGGCGGACTTTGCCGCCAATGACGACCGTTCCAGTCCTTTCATTCACCACCACCCGAGCGCGTGGATAGGTCTCAATCTCCACCTCCTCCACCCGATCTAACAGTGCCGGCAAGTCCTCATCTTTTTCGGTAACGATCTCGACCCGCCGGCTGTCGGACACACGCGCACGTTCTTTGTTCAGGTGGCTGTTGATCGCTTGAGCCATAAGCTTTGCGGTGTGAAAGTCCGCGTCATTGAGCACGACTGTGACGATATGCATGTCCTTGAGATCGAAAGGAACGACTCGTTCCACCATCGCTCCGCCGGGTAAACGCGCAGTGGTAGGGTGATTCACCTGTTTCGAATTACCGTTCCCCGAAACCTGGTATCCGCCCAGAACCAGCGAGCCTTGTGCTTGCGCGTATATCTGTCCGTCCGGCCCATACAGTGGGGTCATCAGCAAAACTCCGCCTTCAAGAGAACGCGCATCTCCGCCCGAAGATACCGTCGCATCCAGCTTCGAACCGGGTCGACTGAAAGCCGGAAGTGTGGCTACAACGAATACGCCCGCCATGTTCTTAACCTGCAGATTGCTGGCGCTGTTGCTGCCTGTTTGTGGAACGGTGATGCCCATCCTTTCCAGCGTGGAGAGCAGGGTCTGCACTGGATACACCGTCTGCTGCGTGTCACCCGTGCCTTTCAGCCCCACAACGATCCCATAACCAATCAGTTGGTTGTCTCGTATTCCCTCGATCGAAGCCACGTCCTTGATGCGAGTGCGCATTCGATCGAAGGCAGGGTCACTTGCTTGAACTTTATCCGCCGTTTCGATTGCCTTCCCTTGTGACCCAGTCTCGCTTCCCGTCTGCCCGGCCTTTTCAGCGATAGACGTCACTGGCTGGACCCCTGTTGGCGTTTGGCTCGGTAACCGGATAGTTGACAACAGGAGCAGAAGGATCTGGGGCCCGGACCAGCACAGCAATCCCGCCTTGCGCACATCAGTCCGCTGCCCACCAATGTTTTGTCTGCTCACAGCCCCACCTCAAAACACCAATAATCTTTGCAAGAAGCGCCATACCGGATTTTGTCGGTAGGTGTAATCGTTAATAATCCCTTTCCCCGTCACTTCCAGCTCCAGATCCGTCATGGCCGTTGAAAGAACCTGGTTTTGCGCGCTTACGTCTTCCGGACGAACCAGTCCGCGCAGCTTGATAACTTGCGTCTGCTGAGAGAACGTTAACTGGCGAGTTGCCTGGATGACCAGCATACCGTTCGGCAAGACGTCCACAACCTCGCCACCAAATGTAGTCGAGAGACTCGAGTTTGTTGCGCTTTGTCCCTGCGCCGTCAATGCGGAAGAGGACGTTTGTCCAAGCAGATTCTGGAGGCGATTGGTCGATTTCAGAGATCCAAAGAGCG
>CAILBQ010000287.1 GCA_903832475.1 uncultured Acidobacteriota bacterium
GGGCTCAATGGAAAAGAGCTTCATGGAGCGTTCGGCCAAAATGGCCCACGCCAAGGACGCGATTGGCCGCGAGGCAGCTCGTCTGGTGAAGGATGGTGAGACCGTGGTGCTCGATTCCGGTACGACTACGCGTTATGTGGCTCGCTACCTGGCGTCGCATCGGGATGTAGCGGTGGTGACGACCTCGCTGGCCGCGCTTGAAGAACTGGCCGGCAGTGCCAGCGTAATGGTTCGACTGACGGGAGGCGCATATCGCCGCACGGGCCATGACCTTTCCGGTAGCACGGTGACGGAATACCTGTCCGGAATCTACGCCGACAAGGTGTTCTTCGGCGCAGCTGCGCTTTCGTTCTCGAAGGGTGTCATGAATTTCGATGCGGAGATGCCGCGCGCCTTTTTGAAAGCCGGGCGCGAGCGGATTCTTCTGCTGGACAGCAGCAAGATTGGCACGGAAGCAGTGTACAGGCTATGTGCGGTGGAGAAGTGCGACATGATTATCACCGACTCCGGCATAGCCCGAACGGATCTACTGAAGCTGCAGAAAATGACCACTGTAATTGTCGCATCCTGAGTCGCCACCGAGGGGAGGTGCTGCGAGGTGACACGGGAAGACAAATTCTCAAGATCGAGTCCAAGGAAGGTTGAAGGAAAATGAGAATCCGATCGAGCAAGTGCAGCATTGGCTTTATATGTCTTTGCACCTACCTCTTGTTTGGCGCACCCGCTGTGAACGCCCAGTACCGGGCGAGTCTAGAGGGCACGGTAACAGATGCGCAAGACAAAGCCATTGCCGGGGCGACGCTCACCTTGACGGATAAGGAAACAAACCGTGTTCTCACTGCCACCAGTAACGAAACAGGTGGCTACCGCATCGGCGGCCTGGCTCCCAGCCAATACTCCTTGTCCGTTGAGAAAAGCGGATTCAAAATCAAACTGCTGGAGAGCGTTGAGGTGCTTGCCGAGAAGGAGAACGCGCTGACCATTATGCTTGAAGTCGGACAGACTACGGAGACGGTAACGGTGAACTCCGAAGTGGTACCTGTACTCGATACAGAGAACGCGACGCTGGGCAGCACCATCAGCAGCGGCGAAGTGCAAAATCTGCCTGCTCCTGGCAGAGATGTTTACCAGATTCTGCAGCTTGCTCCAGGTGCGTTCGGAGATGGCGCCCAAGCCGCCGGGGGCGGCGTCGGCAACCTGCCTGGAGACAATGGCCCGGGTGGGAGTGGGCCGGCAACCGGTATATTCGCCATTGAGAACGCCCCGCAGGTATCGGTCGGGGGCGGCCGCCGTGAAGTGAACAATTACCAGATTGATGGCATCGGAGTTACCAGTGCTGCGTGGGGTGGTACTGCAATCATTACGCCTAACATGGATTCGGTGAAAGAGATCAATGTTGTGACCAATAACTATGATGCCGAAGATGGGCGTTATAGTGGCGGCCAGGTGAAGGTCATTACGCAGAACGGAACCAATCAGTATCACGGCTCGTTCTTCTGGCGAGCGGCGCGGCCGGGGCTCAATGCCTACCAGCGTTATAACGGACCGGGCAACGCAGTAGTGAGGAACAACACCAAACTCAACGACTTCGGTGGCTCGGTGGGTGCGCCCATCCTGCACAACAAGCTCTTCGGCTTCTTCGCGTATGAAACGATCCGTACCAATGGAGCAGCGAATGCCCAGGGATGGTATGAGACGTCGCAGTTTCGTGCGGCAGCCCCGCTCAACAGTGCGTACTCGCTCTTTAGCTCCTATAAAGGCTCGGCTCCGCTAACAGGTCAGGTGCTGGAGCAACCAAGCGACCAGCATACCTGTAGCGATGTCGGCTTGCAGGAGGGCGTAACATGTAACACCATCGCGGGTCAGGGTCTGGACATCGGAAGTCCGCTGAACGCACCCCTTGGAACGCAGGATCCCACGTGGGGAAACAGCAGTTCGGTTCCGGGCGTCGGCAGCGGCCTTGATTTGGTCCCGGATATTCAGTTCCTCAGTCAGAACTACACGCAGCCTACGCTGGAACAGCAGTTCTATGGGCGTGTCGATTACAGCCTTTCTTCTCGGGACCTGATTGCCTTCGCCGGATACTACGTGCCGAACAAAACCGATGGGTATAACGGCACGGCCCGCGGCATGAATTACTTCGTCTCGGAGTATCAGAATCGGTCCCTCACGGCGCTGTGGGATCACACCTTCAATGCCACGACGCAGAATGAATTTCGAGCCAACAACGGCGGTTGGAAAGAAAACAATCTGCAGAGCAATCCGCAAGCTCCCTTTGGCTTGCCGAATATCGGGCTTGGCAACCTGGGTGGATTCAACCCCGTGGGCAGCATCTCGATCAATGGATTCGGCGTTGGTACGCCTGTGGTCTTCGACCAGTCTACGTACAGCGGTAAAGATGTTCTCACCAAGGTTCAAAAAAGGCACACGATCAAAATGGGCGGTGAAATTACCCGCCTTCTGTTTGTGGATGACTCGCCCTGGAATGCCCGTCCCACTTACAACTTTCACAACCTGTGGGACATGGCGAACGACGCACCTGTTTCTGAGTCGGCAACTTTCAATGCTGTGACCGGCGTTCCGACGGACTTTCGCCGCGATACTCGAGAGACGCTGTATGGATTCTTCGTTCAGGATCAGTACAAGATCAAGCCAAACCTTACCCTCACGGCGGGACTGCGGTGGGATTACTTCGGCCCAATGAGCGAAAAGTATGGGCATCTGGGAGTGGTGGTGCTTGGACAGGGAGATAGTCAAATTGCCAATGTCCACGTACGCAAGGGGGGCAATCTTTTCAATGGAGACAAGGCCGATTTCGGCCCGCAGCTAGGGTTCGCCTGGTCGCCAGGGTTTGCCGGACAAAAGCTGGTGCTGCGCGGCGGCTTTGGGCTTGGCTATACCGCCTTGCAAGAGGCCAACACGCTCGACGGACGCAACAATCCCCCGTACTTAAGCGGATTGCTGAATCTCACCGGCAGCCAGATACTCTACGGTCCTCAGAGTTTTCCGAGTACCCCGACATCGTTCTACGGATACGCAGCAAATCCGGCGACGACTTCTACCCTGGATCCGACAACAAACTTGCCGGTCCCGGGGCAGAATTTTGCGTTGGCTCCCTTGCAGGCGTATCAGCCGAATCTGCCCACCACGGCCACCTATCGCTATTCCCTAGACGCGCAGTATGACCTTGGCAGAGAGTGGGTGGCTACGGCTGGCTATCAGGGAACGCAGAGCCGCCATCTGACGCGACTGTTTAATTACACGCTTTACGAGTATTCCAGGTTACTGGGCTCGGGTAACGGGATGGCAGCCTTCAACCCGTCGGTCGAGAACGTGAACATGTACGATGACGAAGGCTCGGGAAGCTTTGGTGCTGCACTCTTTGGCCTGCGGCACCGGTTCGGACACTCGTTTCAGTTCGAAGCCGACTATCGAATTGCGCGGAGTCTGGATACCGGTTCCAGCAATTACTCGCCCGCACAGGGTGGCCCCTGTCAGTGCGAGGGACAGGCAGACGGGCCATATCAATACTTCCCTATGAGGTTGGATAGAGGCCCTTCCGACTTCGATGTACGTCACGCCGAGAAGGTATTTGGAGTATGGACTCCACAACTGTTCCGCGGAGGAAACAGACTGTTGCAAAAGGTGCTGGGTGCGTGGACCCTCAGCGGAATTCTGAATGCGCACACAGGATTCCCATGGACGGCGACAGACAACAATCTCGGCGGGGATGCGGTCTATCAGACCAGCGGATCATCTTACGGAGGCGGCGCTCCACTGCGGCCGTTCGAGTATCTTGGCGGTCTCAATGTGGGGAACTTCAAGACTCAGAACTATCCGAACGGGGCGTTGACGATCTTCCCTGAAAACGTGATGAACAGCGCAACGGGTTTGCCGTGTTACGTACCGGGCCCGGCAATGGCAGATATCGTCTCAGGCGCTGCGGCGCCGGGACCCATACCGTGCGCGCCGGCCATTGGGCGCAACACTTTTCGCGGACCACACTATTTCGACACCGACATGGTCATTGGCAAGTCATTTGGCTTGCCGTCGATGAAGGTCCTGGGCGAGCATGGTAACGTCGATATCCACGCCAACATCTATAACCTGTTCAACAATACCAACCTGACCAACATAGACAACAATATTCCTGATCCTCACTTTGGCGAGGCACAGGGAGCGCTCGGTTCGCGGACGATCGATTTGCAAGCTAGGTTCAGCTTCTAACCGGAGTTGTATCTCGAACGCATTCTTCATGCAAGGATGATTGTTGTTGCGCGATGCCACTTTTTTCATCTGCATTCAATGGTTGAGACAGGTTATGCGTCATGAGAGGAAGCCGTCCATGAAGTTGCAGAGAAGACTGGTTGGATGGCTGATGGTGGCGATGCTGCTATCGGCAGAAGGCGTGACGCAGCAAAAGCCGTTTCCCGTGGTCTCCGATCTAAGTCCGGCAACTATTTCAGGCCGCGCCGTGAACCTGGACGTACAAGGCAAACTGCTTCCATGGCCAATGCCGAATGATACGGGATACTCGTACTCGGGCTATTTTGAAAGCCAGTGGGCGATCTTGTGGGATCAATACAA
>CAILBQ010000288.1 GCA_903832475.1 uncultured Acidobacteriota bacterium
ATCCACCACCGGCATCTTCCAAAGCTGCATCTCTCCACGACGCTCGGCAATGGTCTGCCGCATGGCATCGAGGATGGCTGCTGTCTGCGGCTCCCATGCCTCGTCAGGGACGCCCGCCAGCTGAAACGCTTCCCGCAAGATCGCAGTATCGGTGCCGCCATGCAGCACCACGCCGGTCAAAGAGACTTCGAATCCTGTGACCTGGTGAACGCATTCGGCAAAGGAATTGAAATGGATGCGGTCGCGACTGCGCACCAGAGTACCGTCGATATCGAACAGATACGCGGCCTGCTCATCCCAGACGAAACCCTCGTGGATCGACACGTGCGGTTCGACGTGCGATTCGCTGAGAGAGCCGGCAGTTTCGTGGGAGGAAGACACGTTGAAGGAACTCATGTAGATTGCTGACTCACTTCCGGGGCCAAGTGCAAAATTGGGTTAAGCGCATCTCACTCACCCTGAACGGCCCGGGCGAATTCGCCTAACGAATCTGCTGACGCAAGCCGCCCTGTACTAGACGTTCGCTGCGCACGGGACGCTTGAGCCCGGCGCGGACTTCGGTCAACTCCAGCTCCAGCTCAGCCATGGTACGGCTCAGCGTGTTGCGGTGCATTCCCAGCTCCTCGGCTGCCTTGCACTGATTTCCCCGGTGCGCACGCAGAACTTCGAGTAAATATTGCCGTTTGAACTGCCGAACGGCATCGTCATAACGAACGCCGGTGGAATGCATCTGGGTGACCAGGTTGTCTAATTCGCGCTTCACGTCTCGTCCTCGTGTCTCAATAGATTGCCATGCTTGCCGCGCATCTGTCCTGCTCGCTGGCCAACTCTTTTCCTTTTCAATCCGCATGCAGCCATGGGGGCGCATCCTTCTGCAATACGTGTAAGCCTTCCAGGATGCGGTGTTTCAGGTCTTGCGGGGTCATCTGTGTGGTCAGGTGAACGGTCCCTAAAAAATACTTTGCGAACTGCGCCTCACCCAGCCAGCGCGTGTCCGGAAAGAACGCCGCCAGGGCCACGATGCACAACGTGACCAGCAGAGCCCCCCGGACAAAGCCAAATGCCATACCGGTGAGCTTGTCAATCCAACCCAAACCTACGCCATAAATCAATTTCTTGAGCAGCAGCCCGATGAGGCTTGCGGCCACCATGACCGCGATAGCGATGAGGCAATAGGCAATGGCTTCATCGGCCGCCTTGTTGTGGATATAGGGCGTCAGTTCTGCGGCAAGTTCCTTATAGTGCCAACTTGCAATCGCAATCCCGGCAATCAGGCCGGCCAGGGAAAAAACGCTCTGAATCAACCCGCTCCGAAACCCCAGAAACGCGCTCAGCAGCAGCAACAGGAGGATTGCAATGTCAACCGGATTCATGAGACCACAATCCTCGCTGTTTCAACCAAACGCTTGCCTGTCAAAGAAGGGTGTCCCGGTCTCGCGTTTAAGAGCAGGATAGCCCTGAGATATCAGACCTCGCTCACACCTTCAGATCACGGCCGGTCAGTAGCCGAAACGCCTCGAGATACTTAGCCTGAGTACGCTCTACGACATCGTCTGGCAAAGCCGGGGCCGGAGCCTGCTTGTTCCAGCGAATATCTTCCAGATAATCGCGCACAAACTGCTTGTCGAAACTTGGCTGTGCTCCGCCCGGCTTCCACAATGCCTTATCCCAGAACCGCGAGGAATCCGGTGTCAACGCTTCATCGCCCAGAAGAATGCCGTGGCTGGTTCGGCCAAACTCAAACTTTGTGTCGGCCAGAATCAGCCCACGCGCTTCGGCATGCGCTGCTGCCTTTGCATACAGCGCCAGAGTCAGGCGCCGCAACTCTGCTGCATCCTCGGCTCCGATCACGCTTTCCGTTGCTTCAAAGGAGATGTTCTCGTCGTGCTGCCCGTCCTGGCTTTTCGTAGCGGGGGTGAAGATCGGTTGCGGCAGCCGCGAACCGTCCTGTAAGCCGACTGGTAAAGCAATCCCGCAGACCGTTCCCGCAGACTTGTATTCCTTCCATCCAGAGCCGGCCAGATAGCCACGCGCCACGCACTCCACGGGAAACATCTGCGCCCTCTTCACCAGCATGGAGCGGCCTTCGAGCTGGTCTGCAAAGGGCTGCAACTCGGCAGGAAATTGGCTGACATCGGCGGTAATCAGGTGGTTCGGCACGATATCGCTAAGCAAGTCGAACCAAAACAAGGAAATCTGCGTAAGGATCTTGCCCTTGCCCGGAATTCCCGACGCCAGCACGTGATCGAATGCCGAGATGCGATCGGTCGCGACCAGCAGCAGGGCATCCTCATCGGCAACGCGCACCGCATACAAATCACGCACTTTTCCGCGACCAATCAGCGGTATAGGACCCAGTTCTGTCTTCAATAAAGAGGGCAATGCAAAAAACCTTTCCCGTGTCAGCCAATCGCAATCCGAAGTCTCGATTGTCAAAGCCCCGCCCCCCTTTGTCAATGGACCCAAAGGTCATCTCTGCCAGCAGGAAATTCCATCAAACCCGGCCTGTTGTGCTGTTTTGATCAAATGTGATCGATGTCACATCGCGGCTGTAGCAGTTGCGTAAAACTGTTTTTGTCAACGCGGTTTGGGAGCCTGATCGCAGGACTCTTCGGGACCGGGGACGTGGAGCTGCTCGGAAGGGGAAGCCGCAGCAAGCTCCGTGAAACTTGGGAAAATTGGCGGCAGTGTGCACCGACCTCCAGTACGCGCCGCTGATTCCCAAATCCGCGTTGTTCTTTAGAAGCAAAGAGCCCGCCAGGACTGCAACGGTCCTGGCGGGCTTTCTCTGTCCCGGTTTATGTCCATACGGATAACGGTTCCGGCGCTGGTTGGTCATCGAGGACAGAGTCATAGATCCTACTTGCCATGTTCTGAGGAACCAGTTGTTTCTCGCGCTGAAACGTGCTTCCGAGGATCCGGGTTGCGTTGCCGCCCTCGACCAAGCATGATGGTTGTCGATGACCTTCCCGCCGCAATCGCTTCATCGCAAACCCAGCAATCCAGCGCCGCTCGAAGTGGAACCGCGCTGGCCAGCCGTGCTCGCCCTGTTTGCCGTGGCTGGGCTTCGCTTTGCTCTTCCAAGCTATCTATCCATCGGCCCTGACTGGCTGTCCCTGGCTGTGGTGACCATTCTGCTGATTCCCACGGTGATCGCGCGACGCCGCGGCAATCACCTCATGAACCAGGTGTTCGGCTACATCGTGACGTCGTTGGTAACCCTTGACATGGCCTGGTCGCTGGTCCTGCTTGTCGCCGCGCTGCCTTCGCATAAGGAGGCTCCGCAAACCCTGCTGATCTCCGCCGCCGCTCTCTGGGTCGCCAACATTCTTGTCTTCGCTTCCTGGTACTGGCGTCTTGACGCCGGCGGTCCCACCGCCCGCGAAGCCCGCGGCGGACATACCGACGGAGCCTTCCTGTTTCCTCAGATGACCCTTACTCCCGAAACCAGAAAGACGATGGGTGAAGACACCTGGAGCCCGGGCTTTGTCGACTATTTGTTTCTGGCGTTCAACACCAGTACGGCTTTCTCTCCAACCGACGTGCCTGTGCTTTCGCGCTGGGCCAAGGGGCTGATGATGATCCAGTCGCTTATCTCGCTGGCTACCGTGGCCCTGCTCGCCGCCCGCGCCGTCAACATCCTATAGTCAGCGCTACAGGGACCACGGACCGCGTCGAGATATCAGCTACGCACTCACCCGCTCCCGCTCTCGTCCGCCCTCGCGCTGCTGATTGCCGAGGTGCACGCTGACAATCTTTGACACACCCGGCTCCTGCATCGTGACGCCGTAGATCATGTCCGCGGTTTGCATCATGCGCTTGGAGTGGGTGACCAGCAGGAATTGCGTGTCCTGGCTCATGCCGTGCAGCAGGTCGGCGAGCCGGCCCACATTGGTTTCATCGAGCGCGGCATCCACTTCGTCGAGTACGCAGAAAGGCGCAGGCTGGTATTGGAAGATGCCGACGAGCAGGCTCAGTGCAGTTAGCGCCTTTTCGCCGCCAGAGAGCAGCAGTACGTTTTGAAGCTTTTTCCCTGGAGGGGAAGCAACAATCTCGAGGCCACTCTCCGCCTGGTTCTCCGCATCTGTCAGGCGCAGGAATGCCTGGCCGCCGTGGAATAGCTTTGTAAAGACCTGCGCAAAGTTCTCATTGATGCGCGCAAACGCCTCATCAAACTTGACCCGCGAAATCTGGTCGATTTCCTTGATCGTGCTCTGCGTGTTCTCGATCGAATCGACGAGATCCTTGCGCTGGGTTTCGAGGAAGCCATGCCGCTCGGCGGTTTCCTTGTACTCTTCGAGCGCCATCATGTTGACCGGCCCCATGGCTTCGAGCTTTTGCCGCAGAGCGCGTGCTTCTTCTTCCTGCAAGCTTAGCTCTTCGCCTTCGAGATGAATCAGGCCGCCTTCTTCGATCGGCTTACCGGCTTCAACGCGCAGTACGCTGGCCTCGACATTCAATTCTTGCAGGCACCCGGCTTCGAGGTGTTCCAGGTCGCTCTTCAGTTTGGCCAGCAGACTTCCCAGGCGGCTGCGATTTTCGCGGAAAGCATCCGTCGAATTGCGCAGAGTCTTCAACTGCTGCTCCGTCACCGTCAGCTGCTCGCGCACGGCCGCGGCTTCGATGGCTGCTTGCTTCGCTTGAGACTGTGCTTCATCACGCGCAACCTGGAGCTCGATCTCACGGGCCTCCAGGCCGTCGTTTTCGCCTAGACGCTGGCCGCGTTCGGCTTCCGCCGCTACACGCTGCTGCTCGATGGACATGACGCGGCGTTCGAGATCCGCATGCAAGCGATCGATGCGCTGATACGCACTTTCTGCGCCGCGCCGCCGCTCTTCGAGGCCGGCTAATTCCGCCGTCACCCGCGCTGCATCCTGTTGAAGTGTTTCGCGGCTCAAGCGTAATTCGGAGAGTCCCTGCTGCAGTTCCTCCAACCGCGCCTCTGCGGCGATATGTTCCGCTTCGAGGCGCTGCGCTTCTTCGAGCTTCTGGCCGATCAGCCCCTGCTTCTGCTCGCGCGCGTCTTTGTTCCGAGCCGCCTGCAAGACCCACTCCTGCAGACGCCGCTCGATGCGCTGAACCTCCGACTCCATCTGCTTCAGCGCCGCCCCCTGGTTGGCCGCGTCACGCTCCGACTGGCGACGTTGCTCCTGCAGCAGCTCAAGCCGGTTTGCGAGTTCTTCGATGGCCCGCACGGCGGCCACAGCGTTGATCTCTGCCTGCCCCAGCTCTCTTTCCACGCCCTCCAGCTTGCGCTGCGTCTCGCGCAATTCGCGCTTGACCGCCAAGGGACCTTCCGCCGCCGGCTTGCCGCCGCTCAGCGTTGCATTGTGAAAGCACTCCCCGGTAGGCCCAAGAAAATATGCCTGCGGATAAGCGACAGCCATGGTGCGCGCCTTCTCCGCAGTTGGAGCCAGGTAGCCATCTCGCAGCTTGGGAAGCATCGCTTCCAGGGAATTGCCAAACCCGTTCAGCACGCGGATAGTTTGGCGCAGCGGGATCAGTCCTTCTTCGGGAACTAGACGGTCTTCACCGCCTTCACGGCCGCCGATGTGACCATCCTCGGGATGTATCAGGAATGTTGCGCGGCCATCCATGCCCGAGCGCAGGAGGCGGACGCCTTCCTCGGCTGATTTCCAATCCTTGACCACGATGTAGCTCAGCTCATCGCGCAGAAAGTCGTCGGCAACGGCCTCATGCTCTCCAGCCACCTCGACAAAGTCGGCCAGCGTGCCGATTGGTGTCATGCCCGGCCCCAGCGAATCCTGCTTGAGCAGCTTTCGCACTGTTTCCGTGGAGTAGCTGTGATTCTTGATGACGGCGTCAAGGGAATTGCGCCGGCCGGTCAGCGTGGCCTGCTCGCCGCGCAGCTGGTTCGACCTCGCCCGCAGAGCGGCCTCTTCGCTTCGTCGCACGGTGAGCGACTCGCGCAGTTCTACGATCTCCTGCTCCAACTGCGAGAGGGCTTCGGTTGCGTCGGCAAAGCGCATGCTGACCTGGCCGCGCTCGGCTCCCAGGCTTCCGGCCTCGGCTCGTGCCTGGCCCATTTCATTTTCCAACCGCTGGGCTTCGCGCTCGAGAGCTGCCAGAGATTCTTCGGCCTGAGCGGTCTGATTGCGAGAGACGCCCGCCTGGCTGAGCAGGTGCATGGCATGTCGACGGCCGCTCTCTACCTGTCGCTCGGCGTCGCTAACCTGCTGCGCTGCCAGCCTGGCCTCTTGCTGTTTGGCCTCTACCTGCTGCCGGAAGGCGCGTGCTTCTTCTGCGGCATTCTCTAGAAACTGCCTGTGCTGTCCGCGTTCTTCCGCGATGGCGGCAATCTGCGTTCGCGTTTGCTCGATCTCAGCAGCCGTGGCCGCCAGCCGAGCCTCGAGTTCTGCCACTCGCTCGCCATTGCTGCGTTTGCGCGCTGCTGCGCGCTCAAGCTCCACCGCCGCTGCATTTGCCTCAGCGTTAGCGGTCTGGCCAACGCGATCCAACTCGTAGCCGCGACCGGTCAGCTCATGCTGTGCCACATCGAGCGCCTCGACCTCCGCCGCCGATTCGTCGATTTTCGTCGTAAGGTCCGCGATTTCGGTCTCCAGCCGAACCTGCTCCGCGTCCATCCGCGCCATGCGGCTGGCCAGGGTCACGCGCAGTTTGGCGCGCAATTCATCGCGCAGCTGGGCAAATCGCTCCGCTTTGGATGCCTGCCGTTTCAGGCTATTCATCTGCCGGGTTACTTCTTCGAAGATGTCATCGACGCGGGCCAGGTTCTGCTTGGCCGACTCCAGCCGCAACTCAGCCAGCCGCTTTTTGGTTTTGAAACGCGTGATTCCGGCAGCCTCCTCGATAATGGCCCGCCGATCGTGGGGCTTCGAGCTCAAGAGCTGGCCTATGCGCTCCTGCCCAATGATCGCGTAGCTTTCCGGGCCGAGGCCGGTTCCCATGAAGATGTCCTGAATATCGCGCAGCCGGCACAACTTTCCGTTGAGCAGGTACTCACTCTCCCCGGTGCGAAAAAGCCGCCGCGTGATGACGATCTCGCCCTTCTGCGGCGTGCGGTGAAATTTTCTCCGCCGGATCTTCAGCACCACGGCTCCCGCCTGGCTGGCCGGACCGCTTGCTGCTTCCGTGTCGCCTGCACCACTGGTTACATCTCCGTTGGCGATGAGAGTCCCCTCCGGTGGGCCCTCGGCGCCATCCAACCCTTGTCTGGGCTGGTTTTCGGCAATGATGTCTTCCGCTTCCGCGGCTCGCTTCCGGCGCAGATCCTGCTCGTCCCAGTCCGACGGCAGGTCGGAATCCACCTCCACCTCCGGCTCCACAATCATCGGGCCTTCGTAGGCTTCTGGGTCGACCATGGTGATGGTCACTTCCGCCATGCCCAGCGCCTTGCGGTCGCGAGTGCCCGAGAAGATCACGTCCATCATGTGTGCGCCGCGCAGCGTTTTCGCGCTCTGCTCGCCTAGCACCCAGGTAACGCCATCCAGAATGTTGGACTTGCCACACCCATTCGGTCCCACGACCACCGCAATGCCGGTTCCCGGCAGTGCCAGTTCCGTGCGATCGCAAAAGCTTTTAAACCCCAGGATGTGGATCTTCTTTAGTTTCAGCATCCAGACTCCGATGTATTTTTAGACTGTTTTCAAGCGTGAATCGGCCTTCTCCTCGCGACCCAAACGCCTTTAGGAGGTGCCTTCGAATACAACGCTAGTGTTCAGGAGGGGCAGGGTCAACAGTCCGACGGGCGGTTTTTGTGGATAATAAGTCCCAAATGACGATTCCCGAGAAATACTCAGGAACGGCCTAAATGCGTCCCTTGTTTTCCTCAGAAAACGGACGATGCGTTCTCCCGGTCAGCCTCGCCCACCCGCTTCGAAGGGGTAATCGTAGCGACGCTCGATCCGGAAAAGTTCCGCACGAGGGTGCAGCGGATTGAGGAGGTAATTCGCTGTCTCGGGAGCCTGCATGCTGGGAACTTTGAGCAGCGCAGTTTTGCCGCTCTCCAGCCATGCGGTTCCCAGCTTGCGCGTCAGACCCAGCCTCTGCTGCCACCCACCGGGCAGTGAGCTTTCAGGAATTTCCTCGAGCGACAAATTCGGGCCCACGACTTTCAGCAGCTTCAACGCTGGGGGAGCGTCCGCTCCGCAGGTACAGGTGCAGACCTCGAGAACCGCCCCCACCGAACTCTCGGAAAGGTACACGACGGGAAAACCAGCCAGATGCCAGCGGCCGCCAGCTCGCAATCCGCCGCGACCGCTCAGATTTTCGTGATTGCTGATCCGCCACAAGATCATGACAGGAAATAACCCTCGTCAATCTGCAACAACAGTTCTTCTACCATGCGTGCGCCAATGTCAGTCATGAGGAGAGAGATCGGTGTGCGCCCTTCTGCTTCTCCTGCGTCGCTCTCCGCTTGCCCAAGCCTTCGGTTGGGACGCCGTAGCCAGCGGAGCGCGCGCACACGGCTGCCGTAGACGCGTTCCGCCTGAGAGAGGATTCGGAGCAGGCGAATGAGCCGGTCCGATTCACTCACCGTCAGCAATTGCTTGCTATCCAGATTCAGCTGCACGTGTCGTGTGGGAAGGACGATGAGATCGATTTCTTCCTGCTGCAACCCCAGTTCCAGAAGGCGCTCGATCATAGCCGGGGGAAATCGGCGCTCAACCATGGCCAGCACGTCGGCGCCCTTGCTCGCTGCGTCGACGCCAAACCAGTCCAGGAGTTGTTCTTGCGCCAGTGCCATATCAGTAGCCTTAAATTACGCTCATGTGCCGCGGCTTGAGCGGACGCGGAAAGATTCCCACAGGGGCGCTTCCCGATTCGGAACCCCTACCGCATCCATTCCCGCGGCACCGCCTTGCGGACTACCTTGGCTATCGCGCGCAGCGCCTGTGGCCGCGGAAATCCCGGCCGGCTCGCCAGCCGAATCGTCCGTGAGGACCCCTGGCGCAGCGGCCGCAACTCCACCCCGCGCCCTTCAAACCCTGCGACTGCGAGCGCTGGAATCAGAGTCGTCCCATACCCGGCGGCGACCAGGTTCACCAGCGTCTCGAGCGTTGCGGCCTGCATGGCGCTCTGCAGCCCTGCCTTGGCCCCGCACGCCGCCAACGAATGGTTCACCAGACAATGCCCGTCGGCCATGACAAGCAGATCCGCCGCCAGTTCCCGCTCGTCGACACTTTTCCCCACACATAGAACATGCTTCGGCGGAAGAGCCGCTACGAGGGGCTCAGCAAACAGCTCTGTCTCTGTAATCTCGTTCGTTCCCAGGCACGAGGCCACCAGCGCCGCATCCAGGCGGTGACTGCGAAGGCCTTCCACCAGCAGCCGTGTCTGGTCCTCCCATAATTCGATTGCCAGTCCCGGATATGCCTTCCGCAGCGGCCCAAAAATCAGCGGCAGCAAATACGGCGCCAGCGTGGGGATGATTCCCAGCCGCAGTGCCCCCACCAGCGGGTCTCGCGCCGCGCGTGCCACCGACTCGATCTGCCCGGCCTCGGCCAGCGCCCGGTGCGCATGCTCCAGGATCTGCCGCCCTACGGGTGTTACATCGACGCGCTTGTTGGTCCGCTCCAGAAGGGTCACGCCGAGTTCTTCTTCCAGCTTGCGAATCTGGCTGCTCAGCGTTGGCTGGCTTACGTTGCAAGCCTCAGCGGCCCGCCCAAAATGGCGAAATTCCACGACCGCCGCAAAGTACCGCAATTCCTGCAAATTCATTCCCGAAACCTCTGACTCATCATAGTCGCACTCAATCATCACGGTAGAAACAATCGATTTCCCCTATGACGGTCCGACGGAGTAGGTTTATTGGTGCGCGGCACTTTGCATACTCTTGCCGCCACTCGAAGCCGTCGTGGTTTCTTTACCAGCAACACTTATGCTGACGCCATCGCAACCAGCCTCAGCACTCAAAGGCAACACCGCCAAAGGAGAACACCTTGTCTAACGAAGCCCAGTGCCCGTTTACCGGCGCCCGCAAGAATGTCATTTCTGGAACTCACACTAATGCTGACTGGTGGCCGAACCAGCTGAATCTCAAGATCCTGCACCAGCCCTCCCCGCTCTCCAATCCGATGGGCGAAAAATTCAACTATGCAGAGGAGTTTAAGACCCTCGATCTCGACGCCGTAATCAAGGATCTGCACGCGCTCATGACCGATTCGCAGTCCTGGTGGCCCGCCGACTACGGCCACTACGGCCCCTTCTTCATCCGCATGGCCTGGCACAGCGCCGGCACCTATCGCATCGCTGACGGCCGCGGTGGCGCAGGCGCCGGCACGCAGCGATTCGCTCCGCTCAATAGCTGGCCCGACAACGTCAGCCTCGACAAGGCCCGCCGCCTCATCTGGCCTATCAAGCAGAAGTACGGCAAGAAACTCTCCTGGGCTGACCTCATGATCCTCACGGGCAACGTGGCTCTCGAATCCATGGGCCTCAAAACCTACGGTTTTGCCGGCGGCCGCGAAGACGTCTGGGAGCCCGACGAATACATCTACTGGGGTCCGGAAGAAACCTGGCTCGGCGACAAGCGGTACACTGGCGACCGGCAATTGGAGAGCCCGCTCGGCGCTGTCCAGATGGGTCTAATCTACGTGAATCCGGAAGGCCCCAACAGCAATCCCGATCCCGTCGCCGCCGCCAAAGACATCCGGGAGACTTTCGCGCGGATGGCCATGGATGACGTAGAGACCGTGGCGCTCATCGCCGGCGGACACACCTTTGGTAAGGCCCACGGGGCCGCGGATCCGCAGAAGTACGTTCTCCGCGAACCAGAAGGCGCCGAGCTCGAAGAGCAGGGCTTTGGCTGGGCCAACAAATTCGGCAGCGGAGTCGGCGTTCACACAATCTCCAGCGGCCTCGAAGGTGCATGGACCACCAACCCCGTCAAGTGGGATCTCAACTACCTCGAAAACCTCTTTGCCTACGAGTGGGAACTGACCAAGAGCCCAGCCGGCGCGCACCAGTGGACGCCGAAAAACGGGGCAGGCGCAGGCACCGTGCCCGACGCCCACGACCCATCCATCCGTCACGCTCCCATCATGTTCACTACCGACCTGTCGCTGAAGATCGACCCTAGCTACGAGAAGATCTCCCGCCGCTTCCTCGAGCATCCTGACGAGTTTGCCGACGCCTTCGCCAAGGCCTGGTTCAAGCTCACCCACCGCGATATGGGGCCGCTCTCACGGTACTTGGGTCCGCTTGTCCCGAAGGAGCCGCTGATCTGGCAGGATCCGCTTCCCGCCGTCGACCATGAACTGGTCAACGACGAAGACATTGCGGCCCTCAAAGCCAAGCTGCTCGGCTCGGGTCTGTCGATTTCTCAACTCGTTACGACGGCATGGGCCTCAGCGTCCACCTTCCGGGGCAGCGACAAGCGCGGCGGCGCCAACGGCGCACGCATTCGCCTCGCCCCGCAGAAGTTCTGGGAGGTCAACCAGCACCTCGAACTGGTCAGCGTCCTCGACAAGCTCGAATCCATCCAGAAAGGCTTCAACGATTCTGCTACCGGCGGCAGGAAGATCTCGCTCGCCGACCTGATTGTTCTGGGCGGCAGCGCAGCCATCGAAGAAGCTGCAAAGAAGGCCGGCCACGACGTCAAGGTGCCGTTCTCTCAGGGCCGCGCCGACGCCACCCAGGAGCAGACCGACGTCAATTCCTTCGAAGTCCTCGAGCCCACCGCCGACGGCTTTCGCAACTACCTGCGCCTCGGCCACGAAGGCTCAGCTGCAGCGCTGCTCATCGATCAGGCCAACCTGCTCACCCTCACCGCTCCCGAGTTGACTGTTTTGCTTGGAGGTCTGCGCTCCATCAACATCAACTTCCGCCACACGGCTCACGGCGTGTTCACCAAGCGGCCGGAAACACTGACCAACGACTACTTCGTGAACCTGCTCGACATGAACACCAAGTGGCAAAAGGTGGCCGACGCCGACGGCATTCTCGAAGGCCGGGACCGCTCGACCGGCGAACTCAAGTGGACCGCCACCATCGTCGACCTGGTTTTCGGCTCCAACTCTCAACTCCGCGCCCTGGTCGAGGTCTACGCCTCGAGCGACGCGCAGCAAACCTTCGTGAACGACTTCGTCGCCGCCTGGACAAAAGTCATGAACCTCGACCGCTTCGACCTGAAGCAATAACAGACTTGTTCCATTAGAACGAAAACGAGGTATCCCGCCCTTGACGCATCTTCACCGCGCCGAGGGCGGGAGAACGTAGACCCTTAAGAACCTGGTGACCCAGGGCGAAGCGAAGGGTCCGCTAATGCGTCCTTTCTTGATCCTATTTTTCTCTTTGTTTTTCCTGCAGGAAGTCTCCTGTTACCACACATCAGAGCAATCACTTCATCTCAATTGAATTCTTACCGCCATGGATCTTCGTCTCTTTCCCCTTCCACACAAATACTCCCTCTAAGCCGGAAGGCAACTCAATCTCAGCCTTCCCACCTTCGTAATTCACATGAATCAACCCCAACGCATGCGGATAGGTCGCATCGAGATGCGTCAGATCGCCTAAGTGTGGAGCAATCCGCACCGTAGCAAAATGCGGACTACCTGGCTCAATCCCCGCTACCAGAGTTAATAAGTCATATGTCGGGTGCGCCGTCCAAGCATGTGAATCGGACCGAGTATCTCCCGGCTGCTCCGGCCATGTCGTAAAACCCATCTTTAAAAAGTTGTGCCAGTCGCCCAGCGTTTTCAAATACTCATCTGCCATCCCGGCATGATCGAGCGCCCGCGCCAGGTAGTAGCGAAAATAAAAGCTCGCTCCAATCAGCGGAGGTTCGCTCACCGGCTTCGTCCCATCGCTTCCATCCACTCGTCGCGCCACCACTTTGCGCATCAGCGGCTGCTGATCCTTCTTTGCCGCCACGTCATAGAGCACAGCCAGCATGTTGGTGTGCTCGCTGTACATGTCCTTTGCGTTGTTATCCGCGAATAAACCCTTCGACGCGTCCCAGCACTGTGCCACGACGCCCTGCTTGGCTTGCGCCAAGCGCGTCGTATACATTGACACATACTCGGCCGAACCGTCGGCCCTTTCTAAATCAATGGCCTCTTCTAGCGCGCCGATATATTCCATCGTTGTCAGGCAGCTTTCGTTGTTCGCATCATAGGAAGGGAAGTCGCGTTTGGTTTCCGTTTCCACCCAGTCGATAAAACTCCACCAGGGCAACTTGCCCAGCACGCCGTCCGGATGCTGATAACTCGCATACCAGCTCAGGACTGTGCGAGTCCCGGGCAGAATCGACTTCGTAAACTGTTCATCGGAGCGATACATATAGTTATCGTGCAGCATGCCGATCCATAACAGGCTGAACGTCGGAATATACTGCGGCAGCTGTGAAGGATACCGGCTCGCCGTGATTCCTTCCGGGATCCGCGAGTCATTCAGAGCGCGAATCGCCTGCTTTGGGAGCCGGTCGTCGCCTGTCATCGCATAGGTGATCATCTCCTGCAGCCGCGTATCTCCTGAGTATTGGAGCTGTTCGTAATAGGGAGTGTCCATATAGGTCTCGTGCGCATCCAGTTGAACGGTATGCCAGCCGATCGCCCATATCTTCTCCAGATCGGGGTCGCTCGCATGAAATTCTGCCTTGACCTTGAATGGAAACGCGGTAAAGTGCGCTTGTAACCCTTCCAGCTTCAACGGCTCGCTGTCCGTTTGGACCTCGATGTCGAGATAGCGCCACGTCCTCCACCAAAGCGTTTCGAACGAACGTCCCGCCCCTCCATCTGGATAAATCTCGTCGGTGATTCCTACGGCTACGCGGTCCCCAACTTCATTGCGATTGCCCTTGTGCATCTGCTTGTCATACAACGCCTCGGCATAGACCAGGGTGATGTGCGAACCTTGCCCACCCGAAAACATCAGCTTGGGATACGCCGTGGTCAGTTCCGCACGATCCAGCAATAGGTGCGTGTGCGTGTGCGCCGGCACAGTGACTGCGGCAGCAGGGAAGCTCTTGGCTTCCGCTAAGTCCGTGCGCACCACCTGCCCCGCCGGCTCGTTCTCATAAGCCATGTGCGGCAGTTGGTCCGGCACCAAGGCCCAAGGCACATCAGCCTGCACGCCATACGCTGCGGCAGTGCCCGCGCCTGGGTTAATGTCCTCGCGAATCGCCCGCCCGGCATGCACCCACCGCGGACCGCCCGTGCCCTCTTTCAGCCACGGCCAGTCATAGTCCTCGGCCTTCATCGTCTCGCCTGGCCCTGACGCGAAGTACGCCCACAGGCCGTTGTTCCTGCGCGGCAGAGCTACCTGCCCCGGCTCCTCTTCTACCATCCAACTCACGTTAGTATTCACCGCTTCTTCGGCTTTCGTGTCGCCTTCCAGTAAGAATGCCGTCCGGTCGGTCATCTGCGCCACCGGCGCATACACGCCAAAGTTCCACACTGTCGCCGCGATGGTATTGCTTCCTACCTTGAGCAACGGAGCCAGGTCGAACGTCTCATATCGCCAATGCGCCAGATCCCCTCGAGCTGGCCCATCTCCTACACGCTGGCCGTTCACATACAGCACAAAGCGGTTGTCTGCACTCACATGAACAACAAACTGCCCCGGTGCGACAGCCAGTGCCAACTGCTTCTTGAAGTGGAGCGTGATCGGATCTTTCAACGGAGCCGTCGGATGGCTGATCCACTGTGCTGACCAATGCATGCGCGGCGCCTTCTCTGCCTCAGCTTTCGTCTCCAGCGCTGCCGACGCTTCGCTTGCCAAAGGCCCTGACAACAGCACTACCAAAATCAACCACCCAAACCTGGACTGATGTGAACGCAAGTCAATCTCCACGCACAAAAAATTCGGGGTCAGCTTGCAGCGCAGTCGAACACCCGAACCAGTGTACGCGGAGAAGTATGCCTATTGGATCGCAGGATTTTCTAAATTCGTCCCGCCGCTCGCAAGTCGCGAATTTCCTGATCCGTAAAAATCCGCGAACGGATCAAGAACCGCACGCCCTCCGAACCCTCCAGAGAAAACATTCCACCACGCCCCGGCACCACATCCAAAATCAGCTGGG
>CAILBQ010000289.1 GCA_903832475.1 uncultured Acidobacteriota bacterium
CGTCGCGCTGCTGGCGTTGCTGCCGGAAGAATTCGCGGGCGATGCGGCCGCGAAGAATTTCCACTATTATTCCTCCCGCTGCAGCCACGGGAGTTCGCTCAGTCCCGCCATGCACGGGCTCGTCGCCGCCCGACTGGGCGATCCCGCAGCGGCGCTGGGCTTCTTCCGGCAGACGGCGGCCATCGATCTTTCCACGACCCGAGTGGGGTCCGCCGGCGGCATTCACATTGCGGCCCTCAGCGGAATCTGGATGCTGTCGGTGCTCGGCCTCGCCGGACTCTCATTACGCAGCGACGGCGTATCCATCGACCCGCACCTTCCGACCGGTTGGGACAGTCTCGCCTTCAGCTTTCAGTGGCGCGGTCGGCGCGTCAAAATCAGCATCGATCGGACTGAGCGGCGCCTCACTGCAACGCTCGAGGCCGGAGAGCCAATGACCTTGTTCGTTGGCGGAAAGCCGAACCATCTCGCCTTGGGCGCGGCTCCATCGCCGATAACGTGGTGAGCGCCCTGACGCCGGTTCAGGTTGCAGCGGATGACGCTTCCGCCTGGTCCCTGGTGTACGACGTGTTCGAGCCGACCGACGAGGGAATCCGCGAAGCCCTGTGCACCCTCGGAAACGGTTATTTCTCGACCCGCGCGGCGGCGGCCTGGGCTAAGGCGGGTAGGGTTCACTACCCTGGGACCTACCTCGCCGGCGGCTATAACCGGCTGCAAACCGATATTGCCGGCCGCACGATTGAGAACGAGGACCTCGTCAACTTTCCCAATTGGCTTGCTCTTCAGTTTCGGATCGCTGAAGAGGGCTGGTTCGATGTCGGTAGCGTCAAAATGTTGTCGTATCGTCAGCAACTCGATCTTCGGCGCGGCTTGCTGCTGCGCGCCGTGCGCTTCGAGGATCGAAAAGGTCGGCGATCCCTGTTGCGCGAACAACGCCTCGTTTCGATGGCCGACATGCATCTCGGGGCGCTGGAACTGACGCTGACGGCCGAGAACTGGTCCGGACCTGTCACGGTCCGTTCTGCGATCGATGGGCGGATCGTCAACGCTGGCGCGAAGCTTTATCGCAAGTACAACAACAAGCATCTGGAACACCTCTCAGGCCAGATGGTTGGCGAAGATGGCGTCTGCCTGCTGGTGCGAACCTCTCAGTCGCTGGTCCATGTCGCGCAGGTTGCGCGAACGCAACTGTTCCTCGATGGGCGCGTTCTCGACTCCAGCCGTCGCGGTGTCGAAGAACCAGGCTACATAGGCCAGGATCTGACGGTCGACATCAAGCGGGGCCAGTCTTTGACGGTAGAGAAACTCGCCGTTTTGTTCACCTCCCGCGACCAAGCCATATCCGAGGCCGGGCTTGCGGCGCGCAAGGCCTCTCGGCGCGCCGGACGATATGACGCCGTAAAGGCGGATCATGTATCGGTCTGGGCGGACTTGTGGCGGCGCTTCGATGTGCGCATTCGTCCGGCCGGTCCCGCCTTCAGATTGAATGTATCGATGCTGCTTCGACTGAACATGTTTCACCTTCTGCAAACCGTTTCGGTCCACTCGATAGGCCTTGATATCGGCATTCCCGCGCGTGGCTGGACCGGAGAGGCCTATCAGGGTCATATTTTCTGGGATGAATTGTTTATATTCCCGTTCCTCAATTACCGCCTGCCCGAAATTACCCGGGCCATCCTGACCTACCGCTTCCGGCGGCTTGGTGAAGCGCGGGCCGCCGCCCGAACCGCCGGACACAAGGGGGCGATGTTTCCCTGGCAGAGCGGAAGCGACGGACAGGAAGAGACCGACAAGCAGAATCTGAACCCGCATTCTCAGCGCTGGGCACCGGACAATTCGTATCTGCAGCGTCACGTCGGAAGTGCGATCGCATACAATGTTTGGCAGTATTTTCAGGTCACTCACGATGTCGAGTTCATGCAGTTCTGCGGCGCCGAACTGATGCTCGAAATTGCCCTGTTCTGGTCCAGCATGGCCACCTTGAATAGCGAACGGAAACGCTACGAGATTCGTGGCGTCATGGGTCCCGACGAATTCCACGACGGCTATCCGGGTTCAGCAACACCCGGCATCGACAACAACGCCTATACGAACGTGATGGCGGTGTGGGTGATATGCCGGGCGTTGGAGGAGCTCGATCGGAAACCTGCGGCTCGTCGCGCCGAACTCATGAAAAGGCTTGGAATATCCTTGGTCGAGATCGCACGGTGGGAGGACATCAGCCGCAGGATGTATGTCCCCTTTCAGGACGATGGCATCATCAGCCAGTTCGAGGGGTACGACGCGCTAGGCGAACTCGATTGGGCAGCGTATCGCCTAAAATACAACGACATCCAGCGCCTGGATCTCATTCTGGATGCGGAAGGGGATAGCGCCAACCGCTACAAGGTTTCGAAACAGGCCGATGTCGTTATGTTGTTCTATCTGTTTTCGGCGGACGAACTTGGGCGGTTGTTCGCGCGACTGGGTTATCCGATCGACCACGATACGATCCCAAAAAATATCGGCTATTATGTCGCGCGCACGTCGTACGGATCCACGCTTTGCCGCGTGGTCTACTCATGGGTGTTGGCACGTTCCGACCGGCCACGCTCAATGGCGTTCTTCGCCGATGCGCTGCAAGGCGACGTGACTGACAGCCAACACGGAACCACTGCCGAGGGGGTTCACCTCGGAGCGATGGCGGGCACTGTCGACCAGATGCTGCGGGTGTCGACGGGAATCGAGGTAAAGGATGACGTCTTGCTATTCAATCCCGAATTGCCGCCGGAAATGGAGTGCATGGAGTCGCGCATCCGTTACCGAGGCCATTCGCTTGAATTGCGACTGACGCGCGATTCCCTCACGGTCCGCGGAGAGGAACTTGACGCGGCGCCCATCGTTTTGAGCGTGGCAGGCAAGATCTGCAACTTCGTCAGCGGCTCCACGCGGGTGTTCGAATTGAACGACGGCGGGGTGAAATCGGCCCTGTCCAAATAGGGCCATTTGCGCCGGAACTCCGGTAAGGGGAAAACTGATTCTGATCGCGGGCGATATCGGCGGCACCAAGACACGGCTCGCACTGGTCTCGCCGGAAGCGGGTCCACGCAAGTTCGTCGCGGAACAAGAGTTTCACAGCGCGGACTTCAACGGGTTGCGGCCTGTGGTCGAGGCTTTCCTGGCTGCGACAGGTGGGAGCGTGACGTCCGCATGTTTTGACGTCGCCGGACCGGTCAACGACGGCCGGACGCGATTGACAAATCTGGCCTGGAACCTCGATGAAGCCGAGCTTTGCAAGGACCTTGGTCTTGCGCGCGTTGTCTTGTTGAACGATCTGGCCGCCATCGCGCATGCGATACCGCATCTGCGGCCGGAGGAATCGGTTGACATCAATCCCGGTAAAGCGAAGCCTCAAGGGGCGATCGCGGTGATGGCGCCAGGAACCGGTCTAGGCGAGGCGTTCCTGATCTGGGGCGGAACGGCCTACTTGGCCTGTCCCTCCGAAGGCGGCCATAAGGATTTCGGTCCCACCAGCCATGTCCAGGCCGGGTTGTGGTCGTATTTGACCGACAGGTTTGGACATGTGGCTTATGAGCGGGTTGCCGCCGGCATCGGTGTGCAAAATGTCTACGACTACGTCCGCTCCTGCGATCCGTGGTCGGAAAGCCCCGCATTCGCCGCTGCCCTGCAGGCTGCGACAGACCGCACGCCCTTGATCATCGACGCTGCGTTGCAGAACCCCGACAACAACCCTCTCGCGGCTCAGGCGTTGCGGATGATTATCGATGTCTGGGGCAGCGAAGGCGGCAATCTGGCGCTGACGGTTCTCGCAACGGGCGGCGTCTACCTGGCCGGCGGCTTGCCGCCGCGCATGTTGCCGAAGCTGCAGGACGGGGCTTTCCTTCGCGCCTTTTGCGCCAAGGGACGCTTTGCGAATTTCTTGCGCGACGTTCCGATCAAGGTTGTCACCATCAACGCCGCCTTGCTCGGGGCAGCGATTGTTGGACTGGATTTCGCGGCAAAACCCTGACGTGCGCACATCGTGGCCGCGACGCCTTTCGCGTTTAAGAATTGTCTCATTTAACAAGGATACGAGCTTATGACAGCACTTACGAATACGTTTGAATGGAAGGCGCTTGTTGCACATCACGCGCAGATCAAGGACGTCCACCTGCGCACACTGTTCGCAGAAGACCCCAACCGCGCGGAACGCTTCTCGGCCGAGGGGAGTGGACTCTTCCTCGACTATTCGAAAAACCTCATCACCGAAGCAACGCTGGGTCTGCTGCTGCAATTGGCCGATTTGCGCGGCGTTGCGCAGCGACGGGAAGCCATGTTCTCGGGCGCTGAAATCAACACCACGGAGCGCCGCGCCGTGCTGCATATAGCGCTGCGAGCTCCGCGCGGCAGCCGCATTGAGTTGGACGGCGCCAATGTAGTGCCGGGCGTCCACCGGGTGCTGGACGCGATGGCGGATTTCGCGACACGACTGCGCAATGGCGCGTTCGCCGGGCATACCGGCAAGCGCATTCGCAATGTGGTGAACGTGGGAATCGGCGGATCCTATCTGGGTCCCGAAATGGCCTATCGCGCGCTGCGCGCGTTCAGCGACCGGACGATGACGTTCCGCTTCGTCGCCAATGTCGACGGCGCCGCGTTTCACGAGGCGACACTGGACCTCGAAGCCGCCGAGACACTGTTTGTCATCTCCTCCAAGACCTTCACAACGCTCGAGACCATGACCAACGCCACGACGGCCCGCGACTGGTTGATCGCCAAGCTCGGGACGGATGCGGCGGTGGCGAAGCATTTCGTCGCCGTGTCGACCAACCTTGAGGGCGTGACGAAATTCGGCATCGATCCCGCCAACACATTCGGGTTCTGGGACTGGGTTGGCGGTCGCTATTCAATGGACAGCGCGATCGGGTTGTCCACGATGATCGCAATTGGGCCGGACAACTTCCGTGCCTTGTTGGATGGCTTCCATGCCATGGACGAGCATTTCCGCACCGCGCCGCCCGCGCGAAACCTGCCGCTTCTCATGGGCCTTCTGACCGTCTGGTACAACAACTTCTTTGGCGCCCAGAGCTTTGGAGTCATGCCCTACGCAGCGGCGCTGGCGCGGTTCCCGGCCTATCTCCAGCAGTTGCAGATGGAGAGCAATGGCAAGCATGTCGATCTGGA
>CAILBQ010000290.1 GCA_903832475.1 uncultured Acidobacteriota bacterium
CTCCCGTCGTCGTCTAGCGAAGCGCCCACGAAAACCACACCTTGTTCCTTATAGTGGCGAGCCGCCTCCACCAGCATCGGCGTTTCCGTTCGGCACGGACCGCACCAGGTTGCCCAGAAGTTCAAGACCACCACCTTGCCGCGCAGATCCGACAGCTTCACCTTGGTGCCATCTTTGCTTCGTAATGCCAGGTTCACCGGCTTGGTGGCAGGACCAGCCAAGGCAAAGACCGTACCGAGTGCGACCAGCCAAAGCACCGACCACCTTCTGAACATGAAATATCCTCCCTGAATCGAACGCACAAGCCGCTGGACAGCAATCAGTTACGATTACCCGCAGCTGAGGCGACTTGTGCGATTCGGCATCTATTTAGAACCGGTGCTGGAAACTTGCCAACCACAACCAGTCGGCGAACGCCGCGTCGCCGTGCGTCCCCAGTTGCATATCTGGAACGCTGGCGATCCGGTTCCGATAAATGGCCCGGTCAATGTTGGCCGTGATCAGGTCCTGCCCCTTGTGCGTGGAATAAAGCACGCCCGGCTCAAAGGAAATGGCATAGCCTGGTCGCCGAAATCCTTCGTCGCCACCGATCAGGTCGTGCGCCGGAACCCCTTCCTTCCGCAAGCCTCCCGTGACCGTAAGCCCTTTGACACTGCGGACCGAATAAGCCACCCCCAGTTGAAGCAGGTACTCATCGGCAGCCGAAATATAAGCGTCTTGCGCCGGCTCCGGGGTGCCCAGGGGTGACACGTTGGCCACCCCATTCGTTTCAGACGGAGTGACCAGGTAGCTGCCGTTAAAGTAAGCCTGCAGCGAGGGATTGATCGCTTGGAAAGATTCCACTGTAACCGGGACAGCCCATACGCCGATCCCGGGTTGAATCGAGTAATCCGCCGTGTAATTGGCTGCCGGCTGACCTGGGATTGCGACAAATCTACTCTGGATGTTGTCGCGTCCCGTCGGCATCTGTACCCCAAAACCGATCTGGACATTGTGACTGGGATTCTTGTTTGGATCCCATATCCATCCCTGTCCTGCCAGGCTGATATCTCCAACGCCCGAAAGACCGAAATCGCCGATCAGGTCGACTCCGGGAACACCGTTCCCGAGGCTTCCAGCGCCGATGAAATATCGCCGGCTCGCCCATTCCATGGGAATGTTCCCTTCCACGCTGAAACGAGGAGTGATCTGATACGTCACCCCGGCGTCGAACAGATTCACGCGATTTCTCACTTCAGAATGGCCCTGCTGGCGATACTCCTGCGCAACAGACCCTACGAAGTGTCGAAAAGAATAGAGGTGCCGATAGTCAAGAGTGAGCTGCCAGTGCTTCGGAGCAAGATACCCTCCCTCGCTGTCTGGACCTCCCACTTCTCCGACAGAATGCGCCACCACGCAGCCCTGCGCCCGCAGACCTTGCGGATACGCCACCCAAAACAGTCCCAAAGCGAGCAAGAAAATACCCGCACGATGCCTCTTCAAATTCATTGACTTGTTCTCCAGAGGTTCCTAAGTTGCTTGGAGAACCATACCCGTATGCAAGGCAGCCGACATGCGAAGAACGGACGACATTGATGTCATCCATCGGAAGGAGAAAAATCTAATACTAGCTAGATCGAAACCAGCAGTCTGCTCTTAAATCTATTTATTACTATCATCTACAGCGATTACATCTTGTACCGCCCGAGGTCTTCGTCGTTGAGTCCCTCTAGCCATTTCCGCAACTGCTCGGCACTGACGCTGTCGGAAGGCGTCCCCGTATTCAGCCTGGCAATCGCCAAAACCGGTTCGGCCACGTAAATCGGACAATCCGCTCGGAGTGCCAGCGCAATTGCATCCGATGGCCGCGCGTCTACCGTCATCGGCTGGCCACCCTGCGTTAGCCACAGAACCGCATAAAACGTATCATCTTTAAGTTCTGTAATCACAACGCGATCCAGCCGACCGTTCATGTATCCGATGATATTTCTGGTCAGATCGTGAGTCATCGGTCGAGGAGCCGTCAACTTCTCGATCTCAATGGCGATGGCATTCGCCTCAAAGATCCCCACCCAGATCGGCAGCACAGTGTCGGAAGCAACATCCTTGAGCACGACGATAGGCATGTTCGTGTTCGGATCCATCATCAGTCCCCGAATTCGCATTTCAATATCCATCCCATGCCTCCCTAGGCTTTAATCCGACAATTTCCGCTAAACCACAGCCTCACCCACAAGACTGTTCGGAAATGTTTTCGTAATCCGCACCTGGTGATAACTCCCCGGTGCCGGCGCAATTGGCCCATCGATGGTGAAATTCACCGGCTTATTCTGCGAACTTCTCCCAGCGATCTGGCCTCGCGCTGTGTTAACTCCCTCAACCATCACCTCAACAACCTGCCCCAAATGCTTGTCGTAGTTGACTCGCTGAATCTCTCGCTGACGATCCAGCAGGATCTGCAATCGCGCCGACTTTTCCACATCCTGAATCGAATCGATCATCACCAGCGCCGGCGTATTCGGACGAGGCGAATATTTGAAGCCAAAGACGGCGTCGTATTGAACCTCATTCAGCAGATCAATCGTCTGCTGGAAATCCTCCGGCGTCTCTCCAGGAAACCCCACGATGATGTCCGACGAGATTGAGATCGGCCTCTTTGCCGCCTTGATCCAGGAAATGCGTTCCAGGTACCACTCCCGGGTATATTCCCGAGCCATCATTCGCAAGATCCGCGAAGAACCCGACTGCACCGGCAGATGAACATGATCGCAGAGCGTGGGCACCGCATCGATCACCTCGACGATGTCGCGTGTGAAATCCCGTGGATGGCTGGTCGTGAATCGCACCCGCCGCACTCCCGGCAGTTCCCCCAGTGCTCCCAGCAGCTCCGCAAACGTCCGCTTCCCTGAAGGGTCGCGGAAGCTGTTCACATTCTGCCCCAGTAACTGAATTTCGGTATAGCCCAGATCGACAATCCGCCGAGCCTCTTCCAGAACCGAATCCGAACTCCGGCTGCGCTCTTTCCCTCGCGTATACGGAACCACGCAGTAGGCGCAAAACTTGTCGCATCCCTCGATGATCGTGATGTACCCGCGGTAGGGATTCTTCCGCGAAGTGAACTCCGTCTCAAACGTCAGGTCCGTCTGGCGGTCGTCCAGACCCGTAATTCGAGTTTCCCCAGCCTCCAGCCGCGCCAGCATCTCCGGCAGTTTGCGATACGAGGCCGACCCTGCGACCAGCGACACATACGGGGCGCGCTCAAAAATCTTCTCGCCCTCCTGCTGCGCCACACACCCAATGACGGCAAAGCGCTTGCCCTGCTTGTGCAGCTTCTTGTAATCGTTCAGCCGGTTAAAAACCTTCTGTTCGGCCTTGTCGCGGATCGAGCAGGTGTTGTACAGCAGCAGGTCTGCGTCTTCTTCCACCAGCACCTGCGCGTAACCCTGCTGTTCCAACGTGCCAATAACTTTTTCCGAGTCATGGGCATTCATCTGGCAGCCGAAGGTTTCGAGGTAAAAAGTTTTGCCAGATGCCGTCATTCGCCAAGTATACCAATTCGTTACTAGGCTGGCACTCGTGTCAGCAAGCAAGCTGGTAGCGAAGCAGCGGCAGGCCCGTCTCGCGATCAACCACCTCTTCCAAAAACCGGCCTCCCGCCCTTTCAATAGCTCCCTTCGAAGCCACATTCTCACGAAGGCAAGTCACGATCACTGGGTCGACCCCAAGACGCCTGGCCTCCTCACAACCGAGACGCAGCAACGCGGTGCCGTAGCCAAGCCGCCGCTTTCTCGGAGCAACGTCCACCCCCAGGTGGCCGTCAAACATTTCTTCCTCGACCGTCAACCGTAGGCGTACGCGAACAACCCCCATGACCTCGGCCCCGTCCATTAGCCAGTATGTCTGATAACTGGTCCCGTCTGTACTCGATCTCAGCGCCGCCTTACGCGACAAGGCCAGATAATCCCCAAACGCGAGGCTGGAGAGATCGTACTTGCCCGCTCGCTCCGCTTCCCCATGGCGGACATAGTCTTCGGCAAAAACCCGAAACTCCGCTTCATACTCTTCGGACGGCTCGACCAGGCGCATGCGACCTCACTGCATCGAAGTATGCAGGTACGCCAGCAACGCCGCCATCTGCTTTTCAGTGAACCGTCCAGAAAAGCTGGGCATTTTGCCCTTTCCCTTCAGAACAAGATCCCTCACCGCCTGGTCCGAAGCCTTCGCCCCGCTGGGCAGCAGCGGCTTTGTCAGCACTGCCTGAATGTTCGGCGGCGCCGGCTTCAGTCCCAGGTCATTCTCCACATGGCAATGCGCGCATCGGCCCGCATACAGGTGCTGCCCTTCTGCCTGCTCTGGCGTGAGCGGCGGAGGCCCATAACAGCCGCACACCCCAGCCACCAACAAACCGGCAGCCGCCACTCCCAGCAGAACGCCCCGTCGCGCAGTTCCCTTTCCGTAACCCAATCAGCCAGCCTTCTTCCCATCCGCGTACTTGCCGCTGACGCCGTCCCAGTTGACCACCGACCAGAACGCCTTCACGTAGTCCGGACGCTTGTTTTTGTACTTCAAATAGTAAGCATGCTCCCAGACATCCACGCCCACGATCGCCTTGTTGCCGGTGCTCAAGGGGCTGTCCTGGTTCGGCGTTGTCATGATCTCCAGCCCGCCCGCCGGCGTCGAAACCAGCCACGCCCATCCGCTGCCGAATACGCCCGTCGCCGCCGCGGTAAACTTCTCCTGAAATCCCGAAAAGCTGCCAAACTTGCCGTCGATGGCCTTGGCCAGTTCGCCCTTCGGCGCATCGCCGCCCTTGCCCAGCATCGTCCACCAGAACGAATGATTGGCGTGCCCGCCGCCCTGGTTCTGCACCGCCTTGCGAATGCCTTCCGGCACCGCATTCAAATCCGACACCAGCTCATACACCGTCTTGCTGCCCAGTTCCGGATGACCCGCCACTGCTGCGTTCAGCTTGTCCACATACGCCTGGTGATGTTTGTCATGGTGCAGATGCA